>NZ_JAJKHN010000057.1:0-42660 GCF_020982715.1 Bacteroides sp. 1_1_30 | reverse complement strand
TCTTTGCGCTCTGAAAATGACCATTACACTATTTCTTACCAAAATAGTAACAGAATATAAATTAAAAAAACAGATACTGAAATGAAAAAAGGCCTTCATCCAGAATCATACCGTCCGGTAGTATTTAAAGATATGTCAAATGGTGACATGTTTTTGTCTAGATCAACTGTAGCAACTAAAGAAACCATCGAATTCGAAGGTGAAACTTATCCGTTGCTGAAGATTGAAATCTCAAACACTTCTCACCCGTTCTATACAGGTAAATCTACATTGGTAGATACTGCAGGTCGTGTTGACAAGTTCATGAGCCGTTACGGTGACCGTAAGAAGAAATAATTCGATCTTTCGTGAAAGATGAAAAAAGAGGAGATTCTCGCAGAGAATTTCCTCTTTTTCGTTTTCTATATTCCTTAACGTCAAGCATCATCCAACAAGAAATCGGCTATATGACGATGCCTGACACCCTCCACATTATCCTGCCACAAGCTGTCCATGCTAACTACATATTTAGGATAATGGTCGTTAATGGCGAGCAAAGGAGCAAACTCCCTCTCAACAGTGGCCTGTGAAGCTAACTGATACGTTACTTGCACATAAATCTTTTCTTCCCGACGGATGGCTACAAAATCCACTTCTTTATCATCCTGTTTGCCTACATACACTTCATAACCCCTTCTTTTCAACTCCAGACAGACCAGATTCTCCAACATACCTGCAATCAACCGGTCACGATAGCCCATCACGGAATAAATCAAAGAAAGGTCACTTACAAAATACTTTTCATTCGTCTGCAGAATTTCCTTTCCTTTAATATCATACCGGGGAATACGTTGAATGATAAAAGCACTTTCCAATGCATTCAGATAATTATAGATGGTATTCATATCCACCTTCCGTTGCTGACTTTTGAAGTAATCGGCTATATTTTTAGCGTTCAGCTTATTGCCTATATTATCGAAAACAAACTTCACTACCCGTTCGAGCAGTTCCACATTCCGGATATTGTGACGCTGCACCGTGTCACGAAGAATGACAGAAGAATAGATGTCGTAGACAATTTTATAGATAGCCTCATATCCATAATCGGCAGTATGTATGGCCGGAAATCCTCCCATACGGAGATATTTCTGAAATTCCTCCTTCCGGTTGAGCGTCGGATCATTGGCCTGCAAGTCATGGAAAGTCAGATATTCTCTAAAAGACAAGGTCATGACATGGAAAGCGACATACCGTCCCGTTAAATAAGTTGCCAGTTCGGACGATAACATACGTGAGTTGGAGCCGGTCACATAAATATCCGTATCCAAATCTACCAGAAGTGAGTTGACCACTTTTTCCCAACCGTCCACTTCCTGAATTTCATCCAAGAGAATATAATATTTACCCGCATCTCCCGCCTGTCCCCGAATATAAGCATACAAAGCCTTCGCCTCTTTCAAATCTATCCACTGAAAACTTTCAAAATTCAGATAGATGATACGTTCTTCACGAACTCCCCTCCTCAACAGTTCGTCACGAATCAGACGCAGCACTACCGACTTTCCACTGCGACGAATACCCGTTATCACTTTTACAAACGGCTTATCTATAAAAGGAACAATTTGTTCCATATACTGTTCACGATTAATCATATTCAAAAGTTTTTAGGGTTATAAGCACAAAGATATACTATTTTCGGAAAGTTTTTAGGGTTATAACCCTAAATAAATCCATAAATTCAGATTCTTTTAGGGTTATAAGCCGAAAAATAAATAAAAGAAATATGACTAAATCCGATTTATTACCAAATAAAGAAAGTACCTTTACCCGACTAATTAATAAAAAATGGAAATAACCGATTTAAAACAAATGACAAAGGAAGAAGTTTTTAATTTCATCAGACAACGCCTTTCTTTCAGTAAAGAACTGCAAGAACAATTCAGGCATGTGAATAAAGACGATCTCGCAAAAGAACATCGCAGATTCGAAATGTCCGGAAATGAATCAAAGACAGGCCAATGCACGATTTTCAACACAGCGATTCTGAACGAGTTTGCCGATCTTGGCATCTATGATTATACTTCTTACCTTTTTCTCGACTTCCACAATGGCACTCCAACCGTTTATCTCAAATACTTCTCCGAAAATGAAAATTTAGAATATTCATTTACCGGATATACCACAACGGAAATCATCTTTGCAATTCTTGAACTGACTATCTTCTCCGGAAAGCCCAAAAGAAATCGCAGCTAAAAAAAGAATTGCACGGAAAGACAATACGAGGTCAAAAGACTTTTATGGCTTTCATTTAGGCACGGATTACACGGGTTTCACGGTTCCATTAGACTAAAACCGCGAAATCCGTGTAATCCGTACCTAAATAATATCAATCTAATAGATGGTTTTACTTTTGGCTCCCTCCTTTTTATCATCACATTATATTTGCCACCCGTATAGCATATTTACCATCTTTATACCATACTCTCTATTCTCATACCATATTTCCTGCATTTATTTCCTCTTTTCCATCCTATTCCGAAAAAAACATATATCTTTGTCACACGCTTTCTGCCCATCAGCGTGATGAAACAGGCAAAAGCGTTTTTTTATTCCTTAATGGAGTAAATAACGTATTGTCTCTCAAACTTAAAAATTAGCAGTTTTTTCACACCGAGAGATGATACAACAGATACTCCACGTAGATAGTCGTATATCAACATATCGATTAGAGATTTGTTATATATAAACGTTTGGCGTGGGTGTCTGTTGTTTATCATTATCTGGTGAAGGGTGTTGCTAAGCCTTAAGTTTAGATAATGGTACAACAGCACTCACGCTTTTATTGTATCCGGTCGGTTTCAACAATCCTTATACCCCAACCAATTCCCCAGCCGACCGAAATCATAAAAATCGTGGGTGTTCGTTGCACCTCTCCGGACAATACGTTATTTACTCCTTTTTTATAACACATTAAAACAAAAGCGATATGCCAAAATGGATTAGTGTAGAAAAAGCAGTGATTAAGTATCACATCGAAAAAGAAGCGATCCTGCTTTGGGTGGAAATGGGACAATTCCCTATGTTATACATAGACAATGTTCCGAACGTTGACGAAGAATGTATTCTGGAACTCTTTCGCCGAAGTAAAGCCGGCATTACAGCAGAATATATTGATACGCTGGAACAACTGTGCATAGACAAAACGATGGTCTGCGAGAAATACGCCCACATTATTCAATTGAAAGAAAAGGAAATTCAGCTGCAGAAGGAAATAAATACGTTGATAAACGAAATACAGGCAGCAATGAAGAGACAAAACGAACGAATCCGGGATTTGAAAAAAGCGATTGGACAGAATAACAACGTTATACGTAGCGACAGTTGGATAAAAAGGCTGCGCAAAAGGTTTCAATGGTGAATAATTATCAGTGTACCAATTACCATGTGGAACATTATTGCACGGTTTTCACTACAGAGGATAAAGAGGGCCGTCCTTTGCCCTTTGCAGCCTATTTCCATTCCCTCCACAGCTTTCTTTAAACTCCTCCATAAGCTCTTTAAAGCCTATATTCAGACAATGAAAATACAAAATATTTTATTCCATTTATTTAACTAATCATCTATTATATAAGTAATTTTATCCTTTGTAAAGTCAAGTAAATTCACTACATTTACACCACTAACAAGAACTGAAATGCTCACATTTCAGCACAAAGAAATCTGTATGAAAAAAACGATGAAGAATGACAGTTGCCTGACGGTTTCCCGTCGGGCAGCTATTATCCGCCAAGATGCGGAAGAGAATTACGGCACACTGTTGACACTGGGAGAATCTATGCGCCGTGCATACCAAGTAGAAGAACTGATAGACCGGATGAGATGGGACAACGCCGATTTCTGCCTGCAACGAACAGACGGAACCTGCCTTTCCATTACAGGGACACTGACAGAATATGAACACTATTTCGGCCGCCCCTACTACGAAAACCCCTCCAACAGGTTTCTCCCATACTATGACGTGCATTGTAGAAAATGGCTTACGTGTCGAGTGGCAGGGATTGTATTCGGCTCTTCTGTGAAAAAAAATTAATTTCATGGATTAAATAAGGAAAGTTGTAGGACATATACGAAATAAAGTAGTTACTTTGCAACCGCAAGTAAGAGAAAAAATCATGTCAATGCTGCTTCCTTGTTTTTTGACAGAGGCAGTTATCTGTTTTTCCAGCATTGCTTTTTCAGAACTTCGGAATTAAATCTCCCCTGCTCCGAAAATTCCCTATATTACAGATTACATACACGAAGAGAATACTCCGATTCCATCATGAAGAATGAGTACGATATTTGCTGCTTTCCTAAGAAGTGGCCGGATTCTTCGTATCTGTATTTTCAGAAAAATAGAATTTAAAACAGAAACTAATATATTTTATTATGACAACATCTAATTCAGCAAATACCAAACAATCGAACAACGCATCACAAAAGAGAAAACCGATTCATAACGGTTACTTCAATCATCCCACTTCTTCTTCCAGCAATATACCCATGAGTATTTTGATACGGGAACAAGGACTGGAAATATACGGACTATACTGGGTGATGCTCGAAGAAGCTCATGCACAGCTTAAATGCTGCGTCAATATCCAGACAATGGGAATCATCGCCAATATATTCCATGCCCAACCCGAACATCTTGAGCTCCTCTACCACCATTATTTCCGGCGTCCCGGCAAAGGATACAACTCGCATATACTCTATGCCGACTTTTGCGAAGAATCTGCCATCAGAAGTTATTTTCCGCACCCCCTACTGGCATACACCGACAACGAACTGCTGCGGATGATTATGCAAGACGGACTGAAAGCCTACGGACTATATTGGCTTGTGATGGAAAAGCTCTATCAACAGCCACAACATTTTCTGGCACCGCAAACTGCTTCCTTCATCCAGAACCTTTATGATGTGAGCGATGAACTGATGGAAAGTGTATTATACAATTACGGACTCTTTTATCTGGATGAGAAAATGAACCTCCATTCTAAAGCAATAGACGATTATAGGGAAGCACTTGACAACATGGAAGATAAAAAAAAGCGCAACACGAAACCGCACGTCAATAACTCTCTGAAAGCCAACGGAAATGCAGAGGATTTTAACACTCGGGAAATGAAAAATACGTCAAATATACAGAAAAATCCATCCCCCATTATAAATAAAGAAATAAACAAAAAAAATTCTTCTTCTGAAGAAAGCGGAAAAGAAAAAGAAGAAGAAAATGGTTTGAAGGTGACGGACTTGAACGCTGTGACACCCGATATGCGCCCCAACGCATGGGAAGAAAATCTACAGGAGGCAATGAACGACACATCCTGGTATGAAGTCGTAGCCATTCAGTCGGGCATCCCCCGGCTGATGATGGAAGAAAAAGAATGGTTCTTCAACTATTTACGGGAGCAAATCATCTTACGGGGGAATGAAAGCTCGATGAACAGCCTGCACGAAATAAAAAACTATTTCGCCAATCTCACCCGGCAGGGAAGCCATGTGTCATCCACAACGCAGGTGGCACTGAAGAGGTTTCTCAAAAACCGGCAAGAGCAACAGCAATGTTCGCCCTACGAAACCATCACCAACGGAATACGTACCTACGACGGGCATCCCATCCCCGCTTATGCCAAGCCGCGACCTTCGGCGGCACATATCTGGAATCCGGTGACGAACGAATGGACACGATAGCATATTATCTCTCAATCATTTACTAAATATGGATAGATTCAAAGAACTGGGTATTGATACCCACGGTCGCACAAGCGGCAAAATGAAAACAAAATGTCCCTGGTGTCATGCCCAACGGACGGATAAGCGTGATAAATCACTAAGTGTCAACCTCGATACCAAACTGTATTTGTGCCACTACTGCGGCGCACACGGTTCGGCAGCCATATATGCCGGAAAAGGCAGAAAGCTGGGTGATCCGTTGGTCAAATTTCCAACGGCAACAGGTAGCAACTCCAGTTGTCCGCCCTCTGAAAAGCCGCACGGCGACCCAGAGCAAGGGGCACTCACACAGAAGCAAATTGAATGGTGTCGTGACGTCCGCCACATTCCGCCGGAAGTATTGGTGGAAGCTGGCGTGGCTTTCGCCTCCATCTCGATGCCTATATCCGGAAAGGAGAAAGGCTGGGAAAAGAGGGACTGTCTCTGCTTCAACTTTTTCGAAAACGGGGAATTGGTGAACACAAAGTTCCGCGACTCACAAAAGCACTTCAAATTGCTGCAAGGAGCGCGCACCATCCCTTACAACATCGACGCTATCCGCGACACGCCGGAGTGCATCCTCGTGGAAGGGGAATTTGATGCTCTCTCCTACATGGCTGTCGGCCGGACGGATGTCATTTCCGTGCCGAACGGTGCCAACAGTCAACTGGACTGGCTGGACGAATTGTCGGAATCTCATTTCGAGCAGAAACAAGTGATTTATCTGTCGGTGGACACCGACCGCAAGGGACGGGAACTGTGCCGGGAACTCTCCCGACGGCTGGGGGTAGACCGCTGCCGTATCGTCACCTACGGCGAAGCATACAAGGACGCCAACGAACTGCTCGTGGCGGAAGGCCCGGACGCACTACTGAAGGCACTGGAGGACGCGCCCATCCCCCGCCTGGAAGGTACGTTTACGGCAGAAGACTTACGGGAGGGGTTGCACCAACTGTTTGAAGAGGGGTATACTTCGGGCGTGGAATTGGGAATACCGAATCTGGACGAAATCATGAGGCTGGAAACGGGGCGGGTGCTCACCGTCACCGGTATTCCCGGACATGGCAAATCGGACTTTGTAGATGAGATAGTGCTCCGGCTCTGCACCCGCCAAGATTGGCGAGCGGGATATTTCAGTCCGGAGAACACGCCAATCGAGTATCATCATGCCAAACTGGCGGAAAAACTGCTGGGACACCGTTTCCGCAAAGATTTCTCTACGGAGGAGGAATTCGCCCGCGTAGTGGATTATCTTTCGCAACGCGTCTGGCACATTCTTCCGGACGGGGATTTCACACTGGGCAACGTCTTGTCGAAAGCACGCGAACTGGTGCACCGTCACGGCATCCGTGTGTTTGTCATCGACCCGTACAATTACATCAACCATCAGATCCCGGCAGGCATGACGGAGACGGGGTATATCGGCTCATTCATGAATAGTCTGGCACGTTTTGCCCGGCTCAACTCCTGCCTCGTCATTCTGGTGGCGCATCCGAGAAAGATGAACAAGCAATACGGCACGCAGAAAACGGAAGTTCCCACCATGTATGACATCAACGGCTCGGCCAACTTTTTCAACATGACGGACTACGGAATAGTGGTAGACCGTCAGGATGAAATGGGGATCGTGTATATACACGTCGAGAAAACCCGTTTCCGTAATTTCGGAACAAAGGGAAACGCAGCGTTCTGCTACGATGTGACCAACGGAAGATATTCCCCTTGTACGCCACCACCCGAACCGGGCATGCAGGTGCAACCGTGGAAGGGAGCCAAAGACTTATTCTCGTCAGAGGGATGGATTTAGGGATTAAGGCTCTCCCAAATACTTCTCAATCAGCTCCACCTGCAACGGTGTGAGCCAATGTATCCAAAACGCCCAGCCGGTAGCTTCGAGAGCCTCCAGCAGCTCCCGGTTTCGGCGGATGCATTTATTTAAATGTCTTCTTGCCACATCGGCACTTGCATACGGCATATAGAGTAATGCCAATTCCGTTTTCTTCATAGATTTTCTTCTTTTAATTTATTATTTACGTCATGTAAAGATACTGTTTTTTGCGTAGAAATGCAAGCAAATACACAGATATTCAAGCGTTTGCCTTCACTTACCGGCAGATACCGTTTCATGTTTCCTCCCCTGCCGGTTGGGGTATCTTTGCTACTGTAAAAGAGACAGAAAACGTTCGTTTACTGACTCAATAAAATCTTATTTATTCACTTAAAAAGGAGGAAATCAGTATGTTGATTTACAAAGCGGTTCAGTCCAATATCGCATCGAAGGACAAAAAGAAGAAATGGCATCCCTGTCTGATTAAAATGGGAAACGTAGTGGATACGCAAATGATTGGCGAAACGATTGCCGAACGGTCATCACTGACGGCCGGTGACGTGCACAACGTGATCCGAAACCTGATGGCAGTGATGCGCGAGCAGTTGCTCAACAGCAGGACAGTGAAACTCGAAGGATTGGGCACATTTACCATGGTGTGCCAGTCACGCTGCAAGGGGGTGGATGCGGAAGCCGATGTTAGTCCGGCACAAATCACGGGATTGCGTTGCCAGTTTACCCCGGAATATACGCGGGATGCCGGTGGAAATATCACCCGTGCGCTGATTCAGGGAGCGTCATATATCCACGTCAACCAGTTGACGAAAGCACTGGGAGCGGGAAGCGGTGGCAACACCGGAGGTTCGGGTGATGACAAACCGGGTGGCGGTGGTCAGGAAGCGCCCGATCCGGCAGCGTGATAGAATAGGTGATAGAGGATAGTGTGGTATGGAAAGGAGGTGTTGAATTATGAAGAAATCCATTTGGAATACGATTTTAAAAGTCGTCATTGCGGTTGCTACTGCTATTGCAGGCGTCATTGGAGGTCAGAACCTGATGATGTAAAATGAAACAAAAGAGTTGGACGGGAATTTTACCTTAGAAACGGTAAAGTTCCCGTTTTTTTTGTGTTCCATATAAAGGTTAAGAGGCAGGATATGAAAAGACAGGAATATTGAACATAAATAAACAGGAGTTGTTTTAGTATATTATTCGCTATTTATCAACGCAAAACCTCTAAACATCAACGTGGTATATGAAAAAGGAATTTGGATTCGTCCTGGCGGCTGCAATCTTGCTGGCTGGCTGCGGACAGAAAAAAGAAACGACAACGACAACTGCACGTCCCGTAAAGACTACGATTGTCGAGTCAAGATCGATTATCAGAAAAGATTTCTCGGGAATCGTGGAAGCGGTGGAATATGTGAAGCTGGCTTTCCGGGTCAACGGACAAATCATCCAGCTTCCTGTCATCGAAGGACAGAAAGTGAAAAAAGGACAGCTCATCGCGGCTATCGACCCCAGAGACATCGCGTTGCAATATGCCGCCACGAAATCGGCATACGAAACGGCTTCGGCACAAGTGGAACGTAACAAACGGCTCCTCTCCCGGCAAGCGATCTCCGTACAGGAATATGAAATCAGCCTCGCCAACTTCCAGAAGGCGAAGTCTGAATACGAACTGTCTGCCAACAATATGCGCGACACCAAGCTGACAGCTCCTTTCGACGGTTCAATCGAAAAACGACTGGTGGAAAACTATCAGCGTGTCAACTCCGGTGAGGGGATCGTGCAGCTTGTCAATACACACAATCTGCGTATCAAATTCACCATTCCGGATGCGTATCTTTATTTGTTGCGCGCCAAAGACCCGCGTTTCCTTGTAGAGTTCGACACATTTAAAGGACACGTGTTTCAAGCGAAACTGGAAGAATATCTTGATATTTCTACGGATGGCACAGGAATTCCGGTCAGCATCACGATTGACGATCCGTCATTCGACCGCGATCTGTATGCTGTGAAACCCGGTTTCACGTGCAGCATCCGTTTCACGGCAGATGTAGGTCCGTTGGTGCAGGATAGCTGGACGATCGTACCGCTTAGTGCCGTATTCGGCGAAAGCGAAGGGAATAAAATGTATGTCTGGGTGGTAGAAGACAACAAAGTCCACAAACGGGAAGTGACCGTCAACGCCCCGACCGGAGAAGCACAGGCGCTCATCTCGGAAGGTTTGAAACCCGGTGAAAAAATCGTCATAGCAGGCGTATACCAACTAGTAGAAGGAGAATCTATCACAACTGTTGACAGGTGATAGTTGGTAAATGATTATGTAATCATTTATCCGCTGTCATTCATCAATTATCAACGATCATTTATTATGAGTTTAGCCAAATATTCATTAGATAATACGAAAATCATCTATTTCTTTCTTGCTGTATTGCTGATTGGGGGAATCACTTCCTTCGGCAAGCTGGGTAAGAAAGAGGATGCTCCTTTCGTCATAAAGTCGGCGGTTATTATGACCCGCTATCCGGGTGCTGAACCGGCAGAAGTGGAGCGGTTGATTACCGAGCCTATCTCTCGTGAGATTCAAAGTATGAGCGGTGTGTACAAGATAAAATCGGAATCGATGTACGGGCTCTCAAAAATCACATTCGAGTTGCAACCTTCCTTGTCGGCAAGCTCCATTCCGCAGAAGTGGGATGAGTTGCGACGGAAGGTGCTAAATATACAGCCACAATTGCCGAGCGGTGCTTCCGCACCGACGGTTTCCGATGATTTCGGCGACGTGTTCGGCATCTATTACGGTCTGACGGCGGACGACGGTTACACATACGAAGAGATGCGCAACTGGGCGGAACGAATCAAGACACAGGTAGTGACGGCGGACGGGGTGATGAAAGTCGCCCTATTCGGGACGCAGACGGAGGTGGTCAATATTTTTATTTCCACCAATAAGCTCGTAGGTATGGGCATCGACCCGAAACAGCTTGCCAGTCTGTTGCAATCGCAGAACCAGATTATCAATACCGGAGAAATCCGTGCCGGCGAACAACAGCTACGAGTGACTGCCAACGGTATGTATACCACCGTAGACGATATCCGCAACCAGGTGATTACCACCAAAGCCGGACAGGTGAAACTGGGCGATATCGCCGTCATCGAAAAAGGATACATGGACCCTCCATCCAACATCATGCACGTGAACGGCAAACGTGCCATCGGCATCGGCGTCTCCACCGACCCGCAACGGGACGTGGTGCAGACGGGCAAGAACGTGAAAGCCAAACTGGACGAATTGTTGCCACTGATGCCTGTGGGACTGGAACTGCAAAGCCTGTATCTGGAGAACGAAATTGCCAACGAAGCCAACAACGGATTTATCATCAATCTGATCGAATCGATTCTGATTGTAATTGTGATTATCATGTTGGTGATGGGTTTGCGCGCAGGTGTGCTGATCGGCTCGTCACTGATTTTCTCTATTGGCGGCACATTACTTATCATGTCTTTCTTCGGTGTCGGGCTGAACCGTACTTCGTTGGCGGGATTTATCATCGCCATGGGGATGCTGGTGGATAACGCCATCGTGGTAACGGACAACGCACAGATTGCCATCGCCCGCGGAGTAGACCGGCGGAAAGCGCTGATAGACGGAGCAACCGGTCCGCAATGGGGATTGCTTGGGGCTACGTTCATCGCTATCTGTTCGTTCCTCCCACTCTACCTTGCTCCTTCTGCCGTGGCGGAAATCGTGAAACCGCTTTTTGTGGTGCTTGCCATCTCGCTAGGATTGAGCTGGGTGCTCGCGCTGACACAGACCACCGTTTTCGGTAATTTCATCCTGAAAGCGAAAGCAAAGGACGGCACGAAAGATCCGTATGACAAACCGTTCTATCACAAATTCGCCTCCATCCTCCGCACGCTGATTCGCAAGAAAACATTGACACTGGGTTCGATGGTAGTGCTCTTTGTTGCTTCGCTGGTTATCATGGGAATGATGCCGCAAAACTTCTTCCCTTCTCTCGATAAGCCTTATTTCCGGGCGGACGTGTTCTATCCCGACGGGTATAGCATCAATGATGTAGTGAAAGAGATGAAATCCGTGGAAGAGCATCTGGCAAAGCAGCCGGAAGTGAAGAAAGTGTCGATCACCTTCGGCAGCACGCCGTTAAGGTATTATCTGGCTTCTACTTCGGTAGGTCCGAAACCGAATTTTGCCAATGTATTGGTTGAATTGACGGACAGTAAATATACAAAAGAGTATGAGGAAGATTTCGACGCGTACATGAAGGCGAATTATCCGAATGCGATTACCCGTACCAGTCTGTTCAAACTGTCGCCTGCGGTGGATGCCGCTATCGAAATCGGGTTTATCGGTCCGAATGTAGACACGCTTGTGGCGCTCACCAATCAGGCTTTGGAGATTATGCACCGGAATCCGGATTTAATCAATGTGCGCAATTCGTGGGGAAATAAAGTTCCTGTATGGAAGCCTGTATATAGTCCCGAACGGGCGCAACCGTTAGGGGTATCGCGTCAGGGAATGGCACAAAGTATCCAGATCGGAACCACAGGCATGACGCTTGGAGAGTACCGGCAGGGCGATCAGGTGCTTCCTATCTTATTGAAGGATAACACGGTGGATTCGTTCCGCATCAACGACCTGCGCACGTTGCCCGTGTTCGGCACGGGGAATGAAACGACCAGTCTGGAACAGGTGGTATCGGAATTTGATTTCCAATATCGTTTCTCGAATGTGAAGGATTACAACCGGCAAATGGTGATGATGGCGCAATGCGATCCGCGTCGCGGAGTGAATGCGATTGCTGCTTTCAATGAGGTTTGGCCGCTGGTGCAGAAAGAGATTAAAGTGCCGGAGGGGTATACGATGAAGTATTTCGGGGAACAGGAAAGTCAGGTGGAGTCTAACGAGGCGTTAGCCAAGAATTTACCGTTGACGTTCTTCCTGATGTTCGTCACGCTGTTGTTCCTGTTCAGGACGTATCGTAAGCCGACAGTGATCTTGTTGATGTTACCGCTTATTTTTATCGGTATCGTTTTGGGATTGGTGTTGCTAGGCAAGTCGTTCGACTTCTTCTCCATCCTTGGTTTGCTCGGACTGATTGGGATGAATATCAAAAATGCGATTGTACTGGTGGAACAGATTGATCTGGAGGCAAAAACGGGCAAAAAGCCGTTGGATGCTGTTGTCAGTGCTACAACGAGTCGTATTGTCCCCGTAGCAATGGCGTCCGGCACTACCATTCTGGGTATGTTGCCATTGTTGTTCGACGCGATGTTCGGCGGTATGGCGGCTACGATTATGGGAGGTTTGTTAGTGGCTTCGGCACTGACATTGTTTGTTCTTCCGGTAGCCTATTGTGCCATTCAAAGAATCAAAGGCTGATTGCCTTCTCTTATATGAAACTTGAATTTATTGTTTAGATTGAATAAAATGAAAACTCAACTTATAACTCTGTCTCTGCTGCTCCTTGGCCTCACAGCCGGAGCACAGCAGCCCTATCTTAGCCGGGAAGCTTACCGGGATAAAGTGGAAGCTTACAGTCAGATTCTGAAGCAACAGAAACTAAAGACGATGGCAAGTACGGAAGCACGAAAGATTGCTCACACGGGATTCTTGCCAAAAATTGATGTCAATGCGGACGGGACACTCAACATGAGCGACCTTAATGCCTGGAACGAACCGGTAGGCGAATACCGCAACCACACCTATCAAGGTGTATTTATCGTCTCGCAACCGTTGTACACGGGCGGGGCACTCAACGCCCAGCACAAGATTGCCAAAGCGGACGAAAAGCTGAATCAACTAAATGAGGAGCTTACCATCGACCAGATTCATTATCAGAGCGATGCAGTTTATTGGAATGCTTCCGCTTCACAGGCTATGTTGCAGGCGGCGGACAAGTATCAAAGTATTGTGAAGCAACAGTATGACATCATTCAGGATCGTTTCAACGACGGGATGATTAGTCGAACGGACTTATTAATGATTTCCACCCGGTTGAAAGAAGCGGAATTGCAATATATCAAGGCGCGTCAGAACTATACGCTGGCGCTGCAAAAGCTGAATATCCTGATGGGAGAAGAGCCGAACAATCCCGTAGACAGTCTGTACACGATTGACACGGCTTCCGCTCCGGTGCAGATACTTTCTCTGGAGAATGTACTGCAACGTCGCGCGGATTACGAAAGTACGGAAGTAAACATCATGAAAAGTCAGGCGCAACGCAAAGCGGCTCTTAGCCAGTTCAACCCGCAATTGAATATGTATTTCAGCGGTGGATGGGCTACAGCTACACCTAACCTCGGTTATGATGTTTCTTTCAATCCCATCGTCGGCATTAACCTGAATATACCGATCTTCCGTTGGGGAGCCCGGTTCAAAACAAACCGTCAGCAGAAAGCGTATATCAGCATACAGAAACTGCAACAAAGTTATGTGACGGATAATATCAACGAGGAACTTTCTGCCGCCCTAACCAAACTGACGGAAACGGAATATCAAGTGAAAACCGCCAAAGAGACTATGAATCTGGCTAATGAAAATCTTGATTTGGTTTCTTTCTCGTATAATGAAGGAAAGGCAAACATGGTGGATGTGCTCTCCGCGCAATTGTCATGGACGCAGGCGCACACCAATCTGATTAATGCGTATCTGTCGGAAAAGATGGCGGTAGCGGAATACAGAAAGGTTATCAGTGAATAAATTTAGAAACAAAAGAAACTTGTTCACAAAGTCTTAGTCTTATAAAAGAAATCGTCCTGTTATCACGTAACCGTGAAACAGGACGATTTCTTTTTATATCATAAGGATTACAAAATACCGTTTTGCTTCAGGATATCTTCTATTTCCTTATCTGTCAAACTTTCACATTCGGACTTGTCATAGATAGTAAGCAACTTTATTTCCGAATCTATCTCTGTCAGAATCACCGTATAGGTTATCACTCGCGCACCTCCGCTCTTTCCTTTATTCTTCGAAGTAATGGCCATGCGAACCTTACGAAGATTATTCCCCAAGCTGACTCCTTGTTCAGGATTCGCTTTCAGAGATTCCAATAAATTGGCATAATCCAACTTCAGAGATTTGTAATGTTTGCTCAATTTTTTCAATTCTCTCGCAAAACGAGGAGAATACGTTATATCACAACTCATCCAGCAAATCCTCCGCTGGCTTAAAATCCAGCTTACCTTCCAGATTCAACTTCAATTCCTTGCACGCCTCATCAAGGCTTTCCAGAATTTCGGTCTTTGTCCGATAAGGAGTTGCCTCTTCAGCAACCACCCTCACCTGTTCTTCTTCATGATTCAACATTGATCTTATCTTTTTCAGGATAGCTATATCATCCACATCCAGAATCTGACGAATCAGTGCATTCTTTTCCGCCTCTAATGACATTGTGCTCATACGCTTTCCGTTTTTACTGTTATACATTACTCACAAAGGTAGCGTTATCAAATGAGTCTGCCAAACTTGAATGTATAAAAAGTATTTCTCCATGAAGAAATAAGATCTTCAATGATGAAGATTCTCCCCGCTTACGCAAGGAAGGAGATCAACACACCCGCAGCCACGGCAGAACCGATTACTCCGGAGATGTTGCTTGCCATGCAATACTGCAATACGTGATTCTTCGGATCGTATTTCAAAGCAATCTCATTGGCTACACGGCTCGCCATCGGAACGGCACTCAAACCAGTGGCGCCGATAAGCGGATTGATTTTCTTCTTCGAGAAGAGATTTACCAGTTTCACAAAGAAAATACCACCGGTTATAGAAAGTGCAAATGCAAGGAATCCACCGATCACAATACCGATTGTTGTCCAGTTGAGGAATGCTTCGGCTGTCATCGTTGCTCCTACGGACAGTCCGAGGAAGATGGTGGCAGCATTCATGATACTATTAGAAGCGGCATCGAACAAGCGGAATGTGTTGGTTCCGATTTCTTTCACCAGATTACCAAACATCAACATACCCACCAAAGGCACTGCACTTGGCACGAAGAGGGCAACAATAGTAGTTACCACGATCGGGAAGATAATCTTCAACACACGCAGGTTCTTGATTTCAGTCTTCGAAGGGTACTTCTTTTCCTGTTCTTTCATGTTGATGCTCAACTCTTTCTTCGTACAGAACAGTTTCACTACCAGCGGAATAATCACCGGAACGAGCGCCATATACGAATAAGCGGCAATGGCAATCGGGCCCAGCAAATGCGGCGCCAGTTTGATGGTGGTAAAGATGGCTGTCGGACCATCCGCACCACCAATAATGCCCAGAGAAGCGGCTTCCTGTGGAGTGAATCCCATCAGGATGGCTACCAGCAATACGGTAAAGATACCCAACTGTGCGGCTGCACCGAATATAGAAAGATGCAGGTTACGCAACATCGGCCCGAAGTCCGTCAACGCACCGACACCCATAAAGATGATCGGAGGCAGGAAACCTGTTTTAATCAACATATAGTAGATGAAGTTCATGATTCCCAGTTCGTGGGCAATGTCATGCAAAGGCATTTCCCAGATGTTCTTCAACACTCCGTTTACCATCACCATACCATTTTCGTCGGCCTGAATCACGCCCATATCTCCTCCGGGGAAGTTGGCTAGCAACACACCGAAAGCGATGGGGACAAGCAGCAACGGCTCGTACTGTTTCTTAATACCCAAATAGAGCAGAACGAACGCGATGGCATACATTATCAGGAACTGCGGTTCGGCAATGATATTACTGAACGCAGTCATGTCATATAAGTTCTCAAATATTTCGTTCATTATCCTATCTTCATTAATACGTCATCTTCTGAAACAGCATCTCCCGGGTTGACACAGATAGCAGTCACTGTACCGCCAAACTCTGCACGGATGGCATTGTAGGTCTTCATCGCTTCTACATAGCAGATTACATCACCTTCTTTCACAGTGTCACCTACTTGCAAAGGAATTTCCTGCGCACCTTTCACTAAGAAGAACTTGCCTTCCAACGGAGAAAGTACTTCTTTTCCCTCTCCTGCCGGAGCAGTGGCAGCACCCGCAGGAGCAGCAGGTAGTTCGGCATCACCGTATGCTACCGTCACACGATAGGCCTGTCCGTCCACTTGTACAGTCAGCGTCTTCGGTTTGGCATCTTCTTCCGGAGATTTATCTTTTTCGGCACGACGTTTGGCTACATCTTCCAGGAAGTCTTCTTTTGCTTTGCCACTCTTGTAAGCCTCATATTGAGCCGGGTGCATAGCATATTCGAAGAGTTCTTCGTCGTCCTGTCCCACTTCCCATTTGTTCTCTTTCATCAGTTTGCGATATTTGTCGAGAGCATCAGGATAGTTATTCTGCGGATCACCTTCAAAGAACTTACGGCCTTCACGTTCTGCCTTTTCAATGATTTCGGGAGCAAGTTTGCCCGGCAGACGTCCGGCTTTACCCAGAATCATATCCCAGATATCATCGGCAATCATTCCCCAACGTTCTTTTCCTTTTTCCATGGCCATCACGTTCATCATGGCGAGGTTCTTCACGTATTGGCTGAACGGAGTCACCAATGGAGGATAACCGACACGAGGCCATACGTAAGCTACTTCATCAAAGAGCTTGATGAGCAACTGGTCTTGTGTCATAAACGGCAGATTGTGTTTTGCCTTATATTTATTGATTGATTCCAAATTGGATTCGAGGTCGGCCATCAAACTACCCATCATACCGCCGGGAAGTCCGGGAGCAATCAGCAAGGAATTCATCAGACGGTTTTTCGGGCTGATATACAAGCCGAGGAAGTCGTCCATAAATTCCTGAATCATGCCGCGCACTTTCATGTAGGCTTCCATATTGATTTCGGGCACTTGATATCCGGCGTCTTTCAACATCGCCTGCACACTAAGCAAGTCAGCATGGCCTGTTCCCCAGGATAGCGGTTCCATGCCTACGTCGATGTAGTCGCAACCGGCTTCGCATACTTCGAGGATGCTTGCCATATTGAATCCGGGACCTGCATGACTGTGATACTGAACGGGGATTTCGGGATGTGCCGCCTTGATATTTGCTACGATCTTACCTAACGATACGGGACGACCGATACCTGCCATGTCTTTGATACAGATTTCGTCTGCTCCCAGTTTGATAAGTTCCAGCGCCATATTGGTGTAGTACTCTACGGTATGGATAGGCGAATGAGTGATGCAAAGCGAGCATTGCGAAATCATGCCTGCTTCCTTTGCGTATGTGATGGAAGGAGCAATGTTACGCACGTCGTTCAATCCGCAGAACGTACGGGTAATGTCTGTTCCTTGTGCTTTCTTTACTTTGTAGAATAATTTGCGGACGTCTGCCGGAACGGGGCTCATACGGAGTCCGTTCAGTGCGCGGTCGAGCATGTGGGTTTGAATACCGGCTTCGTGGAACGGTTTTGTCCATTCGCGTACCGCTTTATTCGGGTTTTCACCAAACAATAAATTTACCTGTTCAAAACCTCCGCCGTTTGTTTCTACGCGGGCAAAACAGCCCATTTCAATGATGGCAGGAGCTACCTTTACGAGTTGGTCTACACGAGGTACGTATTTTCCGGCAGATTGCCACATATCTCGGAAAACCAAACTAAACTTTACTTCTCTTTTCATGTCTTTCAGTGATATTCTTTATAGATTTATAATTTTTCTACTTTAGTGATTTTTCCTTTACCTTGTGTCACCACATTTACAGCAGCTGTAATGGCGGCTAAGATGTTTCCCGGAACAGGGGCAGGACCTTGCGATGCTTCCCGCTTCACAGGAACCACTTCTTCAGGAGCATACTTGTTGACTAATGTAATCAACAACTTACCTAAACAAATCACAATCAGCAGAATAACAAACACGGTAGCCATTCCGACCACCATCAGCAGGATCGCTGTTTCGATATTTTCCATATAATAAACTATTAGTATTTTAAGTTGTTCGTCTAAAAAGCGTTCGAAAATACCAAATTTTTATTATAAAATAAATTAAGAAAGGAATATAATGTATAAAAACGTCATTTCTCTGATTGGAAAACTGGGGAAGTTTATGATTTATGATTTATAATTTATGATTTATGATTTAGCGTGCCATCCACATCTAAACTAAATTCCCATTTATCTTATTTACTATCTGCTTCTATTGCACAACCCAAATAGTAAATAGTAAATAGTCCAATAGTAAATCGTCCTATCTATCGTTCCTACAAAAAAATGTGAGAGAAAGCCCCTCAACTTTCTCTCACATTCTGATAAAACAATTATTAAATAAAAATACTCAATGATAGACCGGTTCAGCCCTTTTCTGGTTTCATACTCTCTTAACCTACTATTAAACTACCAGATAAAACCGGCCTTGTTAAACCTCTCATGCGCCATCACGGCTTTCATTCTTTTAATTAGCGTAGCAGTCTAGTTGAAAAACTCTTTTTTAAGCCAACTAAGTCTGTTTAATCGGAAAAAACAAGCCTCTAAAGCTCATATCACGTCCGATGAGGGAATCTTTCCGGCTTACGTTTGTGGCAGGAATAATTCATCTGCCGCTGTCTATTGTTTGCTTTGAGCCCTAGTTTGCATTTCTTTTAAAACATTGTTTGTTTTGGGTTAAATTTAAATTTTATAAAAAGCATCTATTGTTTGTTTTGAGTTTAGCTTGTAATTCTCTATAAAACATCTATTGTTTGTTCTGAATCCCGGCCTTATTTCTGCCGGATAATTTCTAATTTCTTCTACTACAACATTTAATCTTCTAATCAATTCTACCGTTTTCTTCAAATATCATTAAATAGCTCATCTATTAGAAAGAGAAGCATCTGTTGTTTTTTTACCAAGAAAAAATGAAGAAAATTTGAAGAAAAACAAAAAAGCCTCTTCTGGATAGTCAGAAGAGGCTTTTTTTATTGCAAAATAATTTCTTTCCCTCGAATTTGATAACTGATCCCACACGATCCAAAGACTTTTTCCAGTGTGGCGTTCAGGTCTTTCGTTAAGACCGTCCCGTTGTAGGTCAGCCCCTCGCATTTCTCATGTCCGACGACTGTTACTTCAAATATATGCTCAATATCTGCCACTACATTTATTAGCGGATCGTCTTCATACCCCAACACCTCGGGGAACTCCGATTCTTCTGCCTTTTTCTCTACCGGCACAATCTTGTTCTCATCACAATGAACGCTTTCCCCGGCAAGCAATGTACGCTTACCTACAGCAGTCTCGACTTGCACACTTCCTTCCTCACAGTTGACGGTCATCTTCTTTCCTTGCTGATCGATGAGGAATTTCGTTCCCAGTACGGTTACGTCGCCGGCTTCTGTACGGACCGTGAATGTCTTGCCTTTGGTTACGTTAAAAGAGGCTTTACCCAATAGTTGCAATTTGCGCTCCCAAAGCCATGTGATATGATTGTAAGTCAGGCGGGAATTTTCCATCACCTGCACAGTACTGCCATCCGGCAATTCATAGTTCATAGCAGTGTTATCAGTCACCACCTTTTCTTCTGCCAGGAAGTAACCGCCTATCCCCAAAAGAAGGACAACTGCCGCTGCCACTCCCCATGAGAAAGAGAAACTTCTCCCCGCACCTTGCTTTCTTCTCCGGCTTAAGGCGATCTTATGGCTCTCCTCACGTTGCAACTTCAGCTTATCACCTATTTCTTTTTTACGAGAAAAGATTTCGCCAACCAGAGGAAGTTTTCCTTCTTCTAAGTATTTATCTAAAGATTCTGTCCACTTTTCCATATCTCACACCTCAATTAAAAATCCACAAATTAGCTGCTACCAACAACAAGAAAGATTTGCTCATACGCTCCCGCAAACTGGAGATAGCCATATGAGTAGTATTGTAAACCGTACGTGAAGTGAGTCCCATCACCTGGGCTATTTCTTCCGGACTCATCTTCTTATAGTACTTAAGATACAATACCTCCCGCTGTTGCTTTGTCAAATTGTTCAGCTCTTTCTGTAAAACTTCCAGCTGTTCTTTTTCCAACTCTGAATGGATAATAGCAGTTTCAATATCGATCTCCAGATCAAACTGATATTCGTTTGTGCCTACTTCATCCAGTGATTTTAATGAGCCACTATTCTCCTTTTTCAGTTCGTTCACTATCATGTGTCTCAACGAAACACATAAGTAAGCGGGTATGGATTGAGGAGCCGTGCAAGTTTCTCTTTTCTCAAAGATGTAAACAAACAACGACTGTATCGCCTCGGTTACCAGAGTCTCATCACCGGCTATCTTCATGCCATATCCATACAGTAAATCTGCATATTGCTCATAAAGCTGCCGGAATGCCTCTTCATCCCCTTGCTGAATTTTATCCCAGGATAGTGTCTTCATTTCTATTCACTCATTTATATGAGATATGTTTTTCCTTTTTTTACCTGATTTTTTAGTTAAAATCAACGGAATATGTTTTAAAACTCACTTGTAAAGTGGAATTTGATGTGTTTAAAGTCCATCTGCGCCATCTGAAGTACATAACCGGAGTCTGCCAGGAACACATCGCGCCCTTCTCTATCCTTTGCCATATACTGGTATTTACGTTTCTTGAAGGCTTCCAGTTCTGCGGGATCATCGCTTTCTACCCAACAGGCTTTATAAAGACTTACCGGTTCCCAGCGACAGGACGCATTGTATTCATTCAACAAACGGTACTGAATGACCTCAAACTGCAACTGTCCCACCGTACCGATAATCTTACGGCCATTGAACTGATTGACAAACAACTGTGCCACACCTTCATCCATCAACTGGTCAATGCCTTTTGCCAACTGTTTCTGTTTCATCGGGTCGGCATTCTCAATATACTTGAACATCTCCGGTGAGAAACTCGGCAATCCACGGAAATGGAGCATTTCACCTTCTGTCAGCGTATCGCCAATCTTAAAAGTACCATTATCCGGTAAACCAATAATATCTCCTGCATAAGCTTCATCAATCGTTGTTTTACGCTGTGCCATAAACTGGGTAGGCGACGAAAAACGCATGGTCTTTCCATGACGGACGTGTGTATATGGAGCATTGCGAACAAACTTACCGGAACAAATCTTACAGAATGCCACACAAGAACGATGGTTGGGATCAATGTTGGCGGTTATCTTAAAGATGAATCCGGTAAATTTCGGTTCGTCAGGTTTCACTTCACGCTCTTCTGCCTGTACAGGACGAGGGCTGGGAGCTATCTCTACGAAACAGTTCAGCAACTCTTGCACACCGAAGTTGTTCAGCGCTGATCCAAAGAATACAGGCGCACAGTCTCCTGCCAAATAGGATTCAGAATCAAATTCCGGATAAACACCCTCAATCAGTTCCAAATCGCCACGCAGTTTGTCTGCCAACGACTTGCCAATCTGCTGATCCAGTTCTTCCGAATGAATATCGACTGCCACTTTCTCTGTTACCATCTGTTTGGATGGCTGATACAAGTCCAGTTTCTGTTCATAGATATTGTATACCCCTTTAAAACGTGCTCCCTGCTCTATCGGCCAGGACAAGGGACGAACCTGAATCATCAGTTCTTCTTCAAGTTCATCAAGCAAATCGAACGGATCTTTTCCTTCACGGTCCATTTTGTTGACGAAGATTATTACCGGAGTCTTTCTCATACGGCACACCTCCATCAGTTTACGTGTCTGCGTTTCCACACCTTTCGCACCGTCTACAACGATGATAACACTGTCTACAGCTGTCAGTGTGCGATATGTATCTTCGGCAAAGTCCTGGTGACCGGGAGTATCGAGAATGTTAATCTTATAGTCCCGATAGTCGAATTCCATCACGGAAGTCGTTACCGAAATACCACGTTGTTTCTCGATTTCCATCCAGTCGGACGTAGCCGTCTTTTTAATCTTATTACTCTTTACAGCACCTGCTACCTGTATCTGACCACCGAAAAGCAATAGCTTTTCCGTCAATGATGTCTTACCGGCATCCGGATGCGCAATAATGGCGAACGTTCGCCGTCTCAAAATTTCTGTATTATCTGCCATATATTAATATGAATGAAGAATGAAGAATGATGAATGATGAATGATGAATGATGAAAGAAGAATTGTTACGCTATCTATAAAGCCGCATCGAAATTCTTCATTCTTCATTTTTCATTCCTAATTTTATCAAGCATTGTTTGAGGCTCTCCTCCCAATGAGGAATCTCTATATCGAACGTTGTTTTTATTTTTGTTTTATCAAGCACGGAATATGCCGGGCGGTTTGCTTTCGCGGGATATTCGGCTGTATGCAAAGGTTTCACTTTGCAGGTGGTTATTCCTGCCAGACGATGAATAGCTACCGTGAAATCATACCAGGAACAAACTCCCTCATTGCTGAAATGGTAGATACCGCGAACAATACCTTTATTAATAATAGCATAGATGGCCCGTGCCAGGTCATTGGCATACGTCGGAGTCCCGATCTGGTCGAAAACAACTCCCAGGCTGTCACGCTCTTTTCCAAGACGAAGCATCGTCTTTACGAAATTATTGCCAAAAATAGAATAGAGCCATGCGGTACGGATAACGACTGCTTGCTCGCAGTGATTCATTACCTCCTTTTCTCCTTCCAGTTTAGTGGTGCCGTATACAGAATCCGGGCAAGGATTGCAGTCTTCCGTGTATGGAGTATGCGCAGTACCGTCAAATACATAATCAGTAGATACTTGTATCATGGCAGCACCATTGGCTTGGGCCGCACTTGCCAGTTGTTTCGGTGCTTCACAATTCAATTTGTATGCTAATTCTTGATTATCTTCAGCTTTATCTACAGCTGTATAAGCAGCACAATTAACAACAAGCTCAATCTGCTTCTCTGCCATATAAGTCCACACAGCTTGCTTGTCGCAGATGTCGAGTTCCTGCACATCTGTGAAATAATACGTATGTTGCGGGTTCTCTTTCGCAAGCACCTGCATCTCATTGCCAAGCTGACCGTTGGCACCCGTTACTAAAATTCTCATTTATTCATCCAGTTTTAATTCACCTTTACGGTCTTTATCATAATAATTTGCCAACATAGAAAGGAAACTAGTGATAGCTTCCACTGCCTTGGCAGTTCCTTCGCTGATAGGCTTCTTTTGAAGACGAAGCAGGAGTACTCCATACAACGCTTCAAAACAGGTTTCCAGTTCGGGTTCATCTTTCTTGCCGTTTTTATTCCGTAATTCTACGATAAACGGTAATGCCTTGAAATAAGCAGCACTGTAAAAAGGAAATTTAGGAGAAGAGGACAATGCGTTGTGCAACTCTGTCAGATTGATAATTACATTTTTATTAATCTGCAGATGACCCTTTTCCCGTACTCCTTCCTCGCCCATCATCGTAATCAGGTTGGTATACCATTCTCGCATGGCAGGCCGCTGTTCTTCCGGATAGCGGGCAATTACATTTGCCTCCATCTCTTCCGGTTCACAATGATTGGCACGGATCAAGTCTTCCTCTTGCCACATATATATAAGGTATTCGGCAATATTCTTCTCTTTCAGTTGTTGTGCTATCTGATTCATTATGTTATCTCTTAATAAAGTGACTCTCCCAACAAAGTATAAATCAATCCGGCAACAGATACCAGCATTACGATACTTCCTACAACACGATTCAGTATCCAGATACCACGTAAATTGAATTTAGTGCGCACCTTATTCACAAAATAAGTGATACCCAACCACCAGGTCAATGCTCCTATAGCAATTGCAAGATATCCCGTGATCTCTTCAAAGACCAGCACCCCCGGCTGCACAAAGGCAAAACGGGCGAAAAGTCCGATAAACAGAAAGATTATCAAGGGATTGGAGAGAGTGACGAAAAATGCGGTAATAAAGTTATGGAAATAAGAACCTTTGCTGGAGGAAGCCGGACGAATGGACTGCACCGGGTTGCTACGAAAGGTATATATACCAAAAAGGAGTAGCATGATGCTCCCCAATAATTGCAGATAGAAAATATTCTTATTAATATAATCGAACACAAAGCTCATCCCGTAGCCGGTGAGCAAAGCGTATGCTATATCGCTCAAAGAGGCTCCCAGACCTGTTACAAATCCATACCAACGCCCCTTATTCAAAGTCCTCTGGATGCATAATACGCCCACCGGACCGAGGGGTGCGGACACAACAACGCCAATAATAAAGCCTTTCACTAATATATCGAATATTGTCTCTATCTGAATCATGTCGCAAATATCGCACTTTTTTGTGATATGGGGATAGTATATTAACGTTTTTTCCACACAAGAATCACTATATATAGCGATAATAAGTAAAACGTACATCGAAAATAAACATATTAAATAAGGTATAGGAATTTATTCTCTATTTTTTTCCTACCACCAACGAAATTGATTATCTTTGCGCCACAGAAAAAGAGAAGAGTTTCTCCTGCAGGAACTTCAATCGTAAAATCGTAAATCGTAAAATCGTAAATATACAACATGATTCTTTTTTTCAGAACCCCTTCCAAGAGCGTGATTGCCGTAGAGAGCAACCATCAGCTCACCCCTGACGAAAGTAATAAACTCTGCTGGCTTTTTGGCGAAGCCGTGATGGAAAGTGAAGAAAACCTGAAAGGCTGTTTCGTTGGCCCACGCCGCGAAATGATCACTCCCTGGAGTACAAACGCAGTAGAAATCACCCAAAACATGGGGCTCGAAGGCATAAGCCGCATCGAGGAGTACTTCCCTGTTAAGGACGAAAATGCCGATTACGACCCGATGCTCCAACGCATGTACAAAGGACTCGACCAAAACGTATTCACGACAAACCGTCAGCCGGAACCAATCATCTACATTGAAGATCTCGAAGTGTACAACGAAAAAGAAGGTTTGGCTCTTTCCAAAGAAGAAATGGACTACCTGAAGAAAGTAGAAAAGGACCTCGGACGGAAGCTGACCGACTCTGAAGTATTCGGTTTCGCACAAATCAACTCCGAACACTGCCGCCACAAAATTTTCGGCGGAACGTTTATCATCGACGGCGTAGAGCAGGAATCTTCCCTGTTCCAGATGATTAAAAAGACTACACAGGAAAATCCGAATAAAATAATCTCTGCTTATAAAGATAACGTAGCCTTCGCTGAAGGTCCGGTTGTGGAACAATTTGCTCCGGCAGATCATTCAAAACCTGATTTCTTCCAAGTAAAGGACATCAAGAGTGTTATCTCACTGAAAGCGGAAACTCATAACTTCCCTACTACTGTTGAGCCATTCAATGGTGCTTCTACCGGTACCGGCGGTGAAATCCGCGACCGTATGGGTGGTGGTAAAGGTTCATGGCCGATTGCAGGTACTGCAGTCTACATGACTTCTTATCCACGCACAGAAGAAGGACGCGAATGGGAAGAGATTCTTCCGGTACGCAAATGGCTATACCAGACTCCGGAACAGATTCTAATCAAAGCATCCAATGGTGCTTCCGACTTCGGTAACAAGTTCGGCCAACCGCTGATCTGCGGTTCGGTACTGACTTTCGAACATACAGAAAACAAAGAAGTTTATGGTTACGACAAAGTAATCATGCTTGCCGGTGGTGTTGGTTACGGTACACAACGCGACTGCCTGAAAGGCACACCGGAAGCTGGAAACAAAGTAGTGGTTATCGGTGGTGACAACTACCGTATCGGACTGGGTGGCGGTTCCGTATCTTCTGTTGATACCGGTCGTTACAGCAGTGGCATCGAGTTGAATGCCGTGCAACGTGCCAACGCAGAAATGCAAAAACGTGCCAATAACGTAGTACGCGCTCTTTGTGAAGAAGAGGTGAATCCGGTGGTTTCTATCCATGACCACGGATCTGCCGGACACGTAAACTGTCTGTCCGAACTCGTGGAAGAATGTGGTGGTTTGATCGATATGAGCAAGTTGCCTATCGGTGACAAGACTTTGTCTGCCAAAGAAATCATCGCTAACGAAAGTCAGGAACGTATGGGTCTGCTGATTAAAGAAGAGGCTATTGAACATGTACGTAAGATTGCCGAACGCGAACGCGCTCCAATGTACGTAGTCGGTGAAACAACCGGTGATCATCGTTTCGCTTTCCAACAGGCTGACGGTGTACGTCCGTTCGACCTTGCCGTAGAACAGATGTTCGGTTCTTCTCCCAAAACCTATATGGTAGACAAGACCGTAGAACGTCATTATGAAATGCCGAAATACGAATTGTCTAAACTACATGAATATCTGACGAATGTATTGCAGCTTGAAGCTGTAGCCTGCAAAGACTGGTTGACAAACAAGGTAGACCGTTCGGTAACAGGCAAAGTGGCTCGTCAGCAATGTCAGGGTGAACTTCAGTTGCCGTTGAGCGACTGCGGTGTCGTAGCACTCGACTACCGTGGCGAGAAAGGTATCGCTACCTCTATCGGACATGCTCCGCAAGCAGCATTGGCTGATCCGGCTGCCGGCTCTATTCTTTCTGTATCCGAAGCGCTGACCAATCTTGTTTGGGCTCCAATGGCGGAAGGTATGGATAGCATTTCACTGTCTGCCAACTGGATGTGGCCTTGCCGCTCTCAAGAAGGTGAAGATGCCCGTCTTTACACAGCTGTAAAAGCTTTAAGCGATTTCTGTTGCGCGCTGCAGATCAATGTTCCTACCGGAAAAGACTCTCTATCTATGACACAGAAGTATCCGAACGGCGAGAAAGTGATTTCTCCGGGAACTGTGATTGTTTCTGCCGGTGGTGAAGTTTCCGACGTGAAGAAAGTGGTATCTCCGGTATTGGTTAACAATGAAAAGACTACGCTTTATCATATTGACTTCAGCTTCGATGAACTGAAACTGGGTGGTTCGGCTTTTGCACAATCTCTGGGTAAAGTTGGTGACGAAGTACCTTGCGTACAAGATGCCGAATATTTCCGTGATGCTTTCCTTGCCGTACAGGAACTTGTCAACAAAGGATTGATTCTTGCAGGACACGATATCTCTGCCGGTGGTTTGATCACTACATTGCTCGAAATGTGCTTCTCTAATGTAGAAGGCGGTATGGAAATCAGCCTCGACAAGATGAAAGAACAGGATATCGTTAAGATTCTGTTTGCTGAAAATCCGGGTATCGTTATCCAGATCAGCGACAAGCATAAGGATGAAGTGAAGAAGATTCTGGAAGATGCAGGCGTAGGCTATATAAAGCTGGGTAAACCGACTGACGAACGCCACATTTTGGTATCTAAAGACGGTGCTACTTACCAGTTTGGTATCGATTATATGCGTGACGTATGGTATTCTTCTTCTTACCTGCTCGACCGCAAACAATCTATGAACGGTTGCGCAAAAGCACGTTTTGAAAACTATAAGATGCAACCTGTTGAATTCGCTTTCATGCCGGAATTCAAAGGTAAGCTTTCTCAATACGGTATCACTCCGGATCGTCGTACCCCAAGCGGTATCCGTGCGGCTATCATCCGTGAGAAGGGTACAAACGGTGAGCGCGAAATGGCTTACTCACTCTATTTGGCAGGTTTCGACGTAAAAGACGTTACAATGACCGACCTCATCAGCGGACGCGAAACACTGGAAGACGTAAACATGATCGTTTACTGCGGTGGTTTCTCTAACTCCGATGTACTGGGTTCTGCTAAAGGATGGGCAGGCGCATTCCTGTTCAACCCGAAAGCTAAAGAAGCATTGGATAAATTTTATGCACGCGAAGATACATTGTCATTGGGTGTCTGCAACGGTTGCCAGCTGATGATGGAACTCAATCTTATCAACCCGGAACTGAAGAAGAAAGGAAAAATGCTACATAACAATTCACACAAATTCGAATCACGCTTCCTTGGTCTTACTATCCCGACTAACCGCAGTGTGATGTTCGGCTCTTTAAGTGGAAGCAAACTGGGTATCTGGGTAGCTCACGGAGAAGGAAAATTCTCTTTGCCATATGACGAAGATAAATATAATGTAGTAGCGAAGTATAGCTATGATGAATATCCGGGCAATCCGAACGGTTCCGATTATTCTATCGCAGCACTGGCCAGCGCAGACGGACGCCACTTGGCTATCATGCCTCACTTGGAACGTTCCATCTTCCCATGGCAGAACGGTTGCTATCCGGCCGACCGCAAGAACAGCGATCAGGTTACTCCATGGATAGAAGCGTTTGTCAATGCCCGCAAGTGGGTGGAAGCGAAAATGAAATAAATCATTTCCATATTTTACAGAGGCTGGTACTTTAAATAGTGCCAGCCTCTTATTTTACGGAACTTTCCATTCTACCGGAAGACTTCTGATAGATACCAAAATACCGAAAACAAACAGTATATACAAATAGTTATAAAATAGTCTATTTTCTTCATTTTTGGAGCGCTGTTATCTTTCATCAAAATTTTGTAATATCAAAAAATCTTCTTAATTTTGTCAAACTTTCCCCCTCATAAAAGATTCAATAACCCTTAAAAGTCCTATTTGTATGAAAAAATGGCTTTTTCTAATCTTATTGTTTCCTCTAATTTGTGTCGCGCAGACGTATCGATATCTCGGAGTGGAGGATGGGTTAAGTAACCGGCGGGTTTACTGCATTCAAAAAGATAAAACCGGATACATGTGGTTCCTCACGCACGAAGGTATTGATCGATACAATGGAAAAGAGTTTAAACGATATAAGTTAATGGATGGTGACGCAGAAGTGAACTCTCTGTTAAATCTAAACTGGCTTTATATTGATCAGGAAGGAGTCTTATGGGAAATCGGGAAAAAAGGAAAAGTATTCCGGTATGACCAGATTCACGACTGCTTCAGTCTTGTATATAAATTACCGATGGAAAGTTTCAGCGAACAGCCGGACCCGGTCACTTATGCCTGGCTCGACCAGAACAAACACATCTGGCTATGCAATAAAGATACTATCTTTCTCTATAATACGGACACCAAACAAGTCACCCATATAAAGAATGATATAAGTGAAGAAATCACTGATATTGAACAAATAGACGAATCGCATTTCTTCATCGGTACGGAAATGGGGATTCATTATGCCCAATTAGAAAACAACGCATTGAAACTTATCAATTGCGATAAGTTGGAGAGCGTGAAAGCCCAAGTAAGCGATTTACACTTCGACAAAAAGATTCGGAAACTATTCATCGGCACTTTCTTGCGGGGAATTATGGTTTATGATATGAATACCAAATCCGTCATACGACCGGATTATAACCTGAAAGATATCAGTATCACACGGTTCAAGCCGCTAAATGACAAAGAGTTATTAATAGCTACCGATGGCGGAGGAGTACACAAAATAAATATGGATACTTATCAAATAGTACCCGAAATTGTGGCTGATTATAACAGTAATTGTGGCATGAACGGTAACAGTATCAATGACATTTTTGTGGATGATGAAGAACGGATATGGCTGGCTAATTATCCCATCGGAATCACGATACAAAACAACCGTTATACGAGCTACAAATGGATTAAGCACTCCATCGGTAACAAACAGTCTTTAATCAACGATCAAGTAAATGCCATTATTGAAGACAGAGAGGGAGATTTATGGTTTGCAACGAACAATGGCATCAGTTTTTTTAATTCAAAGACCGGACAATGGCGATCGGTGCTTAGTGCTTTTGAAGAGTCGCAAGGTAATAAAAGCCATATCTTTCTTACTATATGCGAAGTGGCTCCCGGAATTATCTGGGCAGGCGGGTACTCTTCCGGTGCTTACCAGATAGATAAGAAAACGTTCAGTGTCAGCTATTTCATGCCGCCTTTGTACACTCATACAAACAAGCGACCGGATAAATATATACGTGATATTCGTACAGATATGCAGGGTTATATCTGGTCGGGAGGATTCTACAACCTCAAGCGTATTAATCTGAAGACGCAGGAAGTACGGTTTTATGATGGATTAAATTCCATTACCGCCATCGTTGAGAAAGATGAAAAAAGTATGTGGATCGGTAGTGCCACCGGCCTATGTCTTTTAGATAAAGAATCCGGAAAATTCGAGCGCATAAAACTTCCGGTAGAGTCGAGCTATATCTATTCCCTGTACCAAGCAAAAAACGGTTCATTGTATATAGGTACCAGCGGGTCGGGACTATTGATTTACGATATTAATAAAAAACTGTTCACTCATTACCACACGGAAAACTGTGCTTTGATATCCAATAATATCTATACCATATTATCGGATGCGGACAAAGATATAATCATGAGTACAGAAAGCGGATTGACAAGTTTTTATCCCAATGAGAAAAAATTCTATAACTGGACCAAAGATATGGGATTGATGACCACCCATTTCAATGCGCTATCAGGTACGTTACGGAAAAACAATAAATTCATTTTAGGCAGTTCTGACGGAGCAGTGGAATTTGACAAGGATATGAAATTGCCCAGAAGTTATTCTTCTAAAATGATTTTCAGCGATTTCAAGCTTTTTTATCAAACAATCTATCCGGGTGATGAGGATTCTCCGTTGAAAGCAAGCATCAATGATACAAAGGTACTAAAGTTAAAATACAATCAAAACATATTCTCTTTGCAGGTTTCTTCCATCAACTATGACTATCCTTCCAATATTCTTTACTCTTGGAGGCTAGAAGGTTTCTATGATAAATGGAGCAAACCCGGAACAGAGAACACGATTCGTTACACCAATCTTGCCCCGGGCAAATATACGCTAAGGGTACGTGCCATCTCCAATGAAGACAAACGCATCATGCTTGAAGAAAGAAGTATGGATATTATCATAGCCCAACCTTTCTGGCTGACATTCTGGGCCATGCTGGTTTATACAGCTATCCTTTGTCTCATTGCCATCGTCCTATTGCGTATACTGATTTTGAGGAAGCAACGCAAAGTCTCCGATGAGAAAATACATTTCTTTATCAATACAGCGCATGATATCCGTACCCCATTGACCCTTATCAAAGCACCTTTGGAAGAGCTACGCGAGAAAGAGGAGTTGAGCAAAGAAGGGATTTCGAACATGAATACGGCATTACGAAACGTAAATGCCCTGCTACGCCTGACGACCAATCTTATCAACTTTGAGAGAGCGGACGTATATTCTTCCGAGCTATATATTTCAGAGCATGAACTAAACACGTTTATGAATGAAATATTCAATGCATTTCAGCAGTACGCCAACATCAAACATATCAACTTCACTTATGAAAGTAATTTCAGGTATATGAATGTATGGTTTGATAAAGAGAAAATGGAGTCTATTTTTAAGAACATCATTTCGAATGCATTGAAATATACTCCCGAAAATGGAAATGTACAGGTTTTCGTTTCTGAAACAACAGATTCATGGAGTGTGGAAGTCAGAGACACAGGAATCGGAATTCCGGCTAACGAACAAAAGAAGCTGTTCAAGCTCCATTTCCGCGGCAGCAATGCCATTAACTCCAAAGTAACAGGAAGTGGTATCGGTCTGATGCTTGTATGGAAGTTAGTCCGTTTGCACAAAGGAAAGATTAATCTGTCAAGTATCGAAAACCAGGGATCAGTTATCAAAATAACGTTCCCCAAAGACAGCAAGCGTTTCCGGAAAGCACATCTGGCAACTCCGAGCAAACAGCGTATAGAAATCGAAAACGTTCCGTCTTCATCGCCTGAAATCTACGAAAACGCACAGAAGAAAGAGAACATAAATCATCGTCGTATCTTAATTGTGGAAGATAATGATGAGTTGCGCAACTATCTGTCGCAAACGTTATCCGAGGAGTATTTCGTACAGGTTTGCTCCAATGGAAAAGAAGCATTGACGATTATTCCCGAGTACAAACCAGAGCTGGTTATTTCAGACATTATGATGCCTGAAATGCGGGGGGATGAATTATGCCAAGCTATCAAGAATAATATCGAAACCTCCCACATTCCTGTTATCCTGCTGACTGCTTTGAATAATGAGAAAGATATTCTCTCGGGACTTCAGATTGGTGCGGATGAATACGTTGTGAAGCCATTCAATATTGGTATATTGAAAGCTAATGTTGCCAATCTGCTGGCTAACCGTGCACTATTGCGCAGCAAATTCGCAAATTTAGATCTGAATGATGAGGAAAATGATGAAGACTGCATCAACTGTTCGCAAGACATTGACTGGAAATTCATAGCAAACGTCAAAAAGAACGTGGAAGATAACATTGACAATCCTGCTCTCACGGTAGATGTATTATGCAGCCTGATGGGAATGAGTCGCACAAGTTTTTACAATAAATTAAGGGCATTAACCGATCAGGCACCGGGAGATTATATCCGGCTGATTCGTCTGAAACGTGCCGTACAATTACTAAAAGAAGACACACATAGCATAACAGAAATTGCAGAAATGACGGGATTCAGTGACGCCAAGTACTTCCGCGAAGTGTTTAAGAAGCATTATAATGTAAGTCCCAGTCAATATGGCAAAGAGAAAAAAGCAGTTAGTAAGGAAGGAGGAGAAAAGAAAGAATGAACATTTATCTCGAAGCATTTGGAATCTTTTTTAAAATAGGCGCCTTTACTATTGGAGGAGGATATGCAATGGTGCCACTGATTGAAAATGAAATTGTCACCAAACGGAAATGGATTGCGCAGGAAGATTTTATCGATCTGCTGGCTATCTCCCAATCCGCACCGGGAATTTTGGCAGTCAATATTTCTATCTTTATAGGATATAAGCTGCGTGGAATCCGGGGAAGTATTATCACAGCATTGGGAACAATTTTGCCGTCTTTCATTATTATATTGGCTATCGCCCTGTTCTTTCATAGTTTCAAAGACAATCCGATAGTGGAACGTATTTTTAAAGGAATTCGCCCGGCAGTGGTGGCACTCATCGCGGCGCCGACCTTTACCATGGGACGATCCGCAAAAATCAACCGCTACAATCTGTGGATTCCTGTTGTCTCGGCAATATTAATCTGGCTGTTGGGCTTCTCCCCTATCTGGATTATTATTGCGGCCGGTGTAGGAGGTTTCCTGTGGGGGAAATTTAGAAAAGTTGAGAGTTGAGAATGGAGAGTTGAGAAGGCGCGGATTAACGCTGTTGTTTTACAGATTCATAATTCTAAAAGCCGGGAAATCCGTGTAATCCATGCCTAAAATTATTATATAATAAATTATTAATCACATGATTTACCTACAGTTATTCTATACATTTTTCAAGATCGGGCTCTTTGGCTTCGGTGGCGGTTATGCCATGCTTTCCATGATTCAAGGCGAAGTGGTAACCCGCTATGGATGGGTGAGTTCGCAGGAGTTCACGGATATTGTCGCAATCAGCCAAATGACTCCAGGACCTATTGGTATCAACGCAGCTACTTATGTAGGGTTTACTTCTACGGGTAGCGTATGGGGTTCCATCATTGCTACCTTTGCCGTAGTCCTTCCCTCTTTCATCTTGATGTTGACCATCAGTAAATTCTTCCTAAAATACCAGAAACATCCGATAGTAGAATCTATTTTTAATGGATTACGCCCGGCAGTAGTCGGATTACTCGCCTCCGCCGCGTTGGTATTAATGAACGCAGAAAACTTCGGTTCGCCTACGGAAGATACTTATTCATTCGTTATCAGTATCATTATCTTTCTGATTGCATTCATCGGAACAAGAAAATATAAAGCCAATCCGATATTAATGATTATCGCCTGTGGTATTGCAGGTTTGCTGCTCTATTAATAACGAGCGGCTGAACAGTAAACAAAAAAACAGTAAACAAAAAAACGGTGAATAAACTGCGTTATCATTCAGCAGAGTGTTCACCGTTTTATCGTTGTTTATTCTATACCTTTACAGTTTTAACTTCTTACTTACGGATTTCGATTCATTATGTAAACGATCTAAAGCTGTCACTACATAACGGCATTTTGTTTTTCCTGTTTCATAAGGAAGTCTATAGAATGGATTGCGCGTGATAGCTACAATATGAGAAGGATCGTCCAAATTCACCTTTTCTTTACTGTCAAAACGATAGACTACATATTGAACTGCCTTATCCATCTCTGTATCAGCTTTCGGAGCTGTCCAAAAAAGGATATAGCCATCTTCCGTCCATACCTTTTTCATTTTACGTACCTTGCCCGGAGCTTTATCATCCATAAAATCAAAGACTGGAATCAAAGCAGGATATTTATGATATTCACTGATTAAAGCATCGCGATATCTACCCTGGTTCTCAACAACAGCTGCCGCATACCATTGACAACTGCCTCCAATTGTTTGGTAAGCACGTTGCAAAGCCATCTTACGGGGAAGCTGATTGATAGAAGGATTCTGCGGATCGGCAAACTGAACAGTCTTTGGCACCGACTGGCCAATGAACAACGGCCGGTTTTCCGAATGAGTAGCCCACCATTTCACCAATGTCTCATAGTCAGCCGCTTTATGGCCGATTTCCCAGTAAATCTGCGGAATATTATAATCAATCCATCCTTCACGTGCCCAAAGCAGTACATCGGCATAAAGATCATCATAGTTTTGCAAGCCATTGGTATTACTTCCCAACGGGTCACTCTTCTGGTTACGATAGATACCAAACGGACTGACACCAAACTTCACCCAAGGCTTGATGCCACGAATCGTTTCGTGAAGTTTCTTTATCAACACATTCACATTACTACGACGCCAATCTGCCTTGTTTGTGAAACCTCCACCATAACGGGCAAAGCTCGCATTATCCGGGAAATCTAATCCATTAACCGGATAAGGATAGAAATAATCATCCATGTGGATAGCGTCCACATCATAGCGGGACACGATATCAGTCACAATTTTGCAGATATATTCCCGACTTTCAGGAAGTGCCGGGTCGAAATATAGCTGATCGCCATAAGTAACAAACCATTCCGGATGCTGGTGATAAATATGTTCCGGCGCCAACTTATTCTTTAATGAAGTCTTCACACGGTAAGGATTGATCCAGGCATGAAACTCCATATTCCGTTTCTGACATTCTTCAATCATAAACTGCATCGGGTCCCACATAGGAGAAGGCGTCTGCCCTTGCGTTCCTGTCAGGAAGCGGCTCCATGGTTCATATTGGGAAGCGTATAATGCATCCGCTTCAGGGCGCACCTGAAAGATGATTGCGTTAATACCAGCTTCCTGAAGAGAGTTCAACTGACTAATCAATATTTGTTTCAGCCTCTCTGTGGGAATGCCACGAAACTGACCGTTAACAGCTTGTATCCACGCTCCACGGAATTCACGTTTAGGATATTTATTGCCTGATGGCACCTGTGCCCTCACTCCTACCACCAGAAGAAGAGCTAAAAGTAAAAGATAGTTTTTCAGCTTCATAATATTCTTAAATCGTAATAATGTGACGCAAAGATAATACAAACTCCCGATAAATTCGCTAACTTTGCCGACTACCATAAAAAAGGAGTATTTTATGTCAGAAAACAACTATATTTCGATCAAAGGCGCACGCGTCAACAACCTAAAAAACATCGATGTAGATATTCCCCGCAACAAGCTTGTTGTCATCACCGGATTATCGGGTTCGGGAAAATCATCTCTTGCTTTTGATACGCTCTACGCAGAAGGACAACGCCGCTACGTGGAAAGTTTAAGCAGCTATGCGCGCCAGTTCCTGGGGCGAATGAGCAAACCGGAATGTGACTTTATCAAAGGGATTCCTCCCGCCATTGCTATCGAACAAAAAGTGAACAGCCGCAATCCCCGTTCTACTGTGGGCACCTCGACTGAAATTTACGAATATCTACGCCTGTTATATTCACGGGTAGGGAAAACGTATAGCCCCATCAGCGGACAAGAAGTAAAGAAGCACTCTACAGAAGACATTGTCAACTGCATGCTCTCATACCCGGAAGGTACAAGATATACGGTACTGACACCCATCCGCCTGCGTGAAGACCGCACCTTGCAACAGCAACTGGAGATAGACCTGAAACAAGGGTTCAACCGTATCGAAGTGAACGGTGAGATGAAGCGTATTGATGAATATACGCCTGTGGCAGGTGATGAAGTATATCTACTGGTGGACCGTATGGCTGTTGCCAACAGCAAAGACGCCATCAGCCGGCTGACTGATTCTGCCGAAACAGCCATGTATGAAGGCGACGGAACCTGTATGCTGCGTTTTTTTCTATCGGATGGAACTACGAAACTTCATACTTTCAGCACTAAATTCGAAGCGGACGGCATCATCTTTGAAGAACCGAACGACCAGATGTTTTCATTCAACTCGCCTATCGGCGCTTGTCCGGCGTGCGAAGGATTCGGCAAAGTAATCGGCATCGACGAGCACTTAGTCGTTCCGGATCGTTCATTATCGGTGCATGAAGGAGCTATCGTATGCTGGCGTGGCGAAAAGATGGGTGAATGGAAAGAAGAATTAATTCATAATGCGGAGAAATTCGACTTCCCCATTTTCACTCCTTATTATGAGTTGACAGACGCGCAACGCAGGTTACTTTGGGAGGGCAACCAATATTTCCACGGCATCAATGATTTTTTCAAGATGCTGGAAGAGAATCAATATAAGATACAATACCGGGTGATGCTGGCGCGTTACCGGGGAAAGACGCTTTGCCCGAAATGCCACGGCACCCGCCTGAAACCGGAAGCCGGATATGTACGAGTGGGTGGAAAAAACATTTCCGAACTGGTAGATTTGCCTATCACAGAGCTGAAGGAATTCTTCGATCATTTGGAACTGGACGAACACGACAACAACGTATCCCGACGTATCCTGGTTGAAATAAATAGCCGGATTCGTTTTCTAATTGATGTAGGTTTGGGCTATCTGACTTTGAACCGGCTTAGTAATTCCTTATCGGGTGGAGAGAGCCAGCGTATCAATCTGGCAACCTCGCTGGGAAGTAGCCTTGTAGGTAGTCTTTATATTCTCGATGAACCAAGTATCGGACTGCATAGCCGTGACACAGACCGTCTGCTCCATGTGTTGCGTCAACTGCAACAATTAGGAAATACGGTAGTGGTGGTAGAGCACGATGAAGAAATTATCCGTGCAGCCGATTACATTATCGACATAGGTCCCAATGCCGGACGCCTAGGTGGAGAAGTTGTCTACCAGGGAGATATGAAGGATTTAAAGAAGGGAAGCAACAGTTATACGGTACGTTATCTTTTAGGAGAAGATGAAATACCCGTTCCGAAGCATCGCCGGCCATGGAATAACTATATAGAATTGAAAGGCGCACGTGAGAATAATCTGAAAGGAGTAAACGTACGTATCCCTCTCAATGTAATGACAGTTGTTACGGGTGTTTCCGGTTCCGGGAAGAGTACATTGGTAAGAGATATTTTCTTCCGGGCATTGAAACGTGAATTAGACGAATGTAGTGACCGACCGGGAGAATTCACTTCAATCGGAGGAAGTTTGCGTGACCTGCGGAATGTAGAATTTGTAGACCAGAACCCGATTGGCAAATCATCGCGCTCAAATCCGGTGACTTACATCAAGGCTTACGACGAAATCCGCAAACTATGGTCCGAACAGCCTTTGGCGAAACAAATGGGATATACCCCCGGATTCTTCAGTTTCAATAGCGAAGGCGGACGTTGCGAAGAGTGTAAAGGAGAAGGAACCATTACTGTAGAAATGCAATTTATGGCAGACTTGGTGTTGGAGTGTGAATCTTGTCACGGAAAACGTTTCAAATCCGACACGCTGGAAGTGAAATTCAACGATAAAAGCATCTACGATGTATTGGAGATGACCGTCAACCAAGCGATTGAGTTCTTCAACGAACATGGACAGAAGAAAATTGTGAAGAAGTTACTTCCTTTGCAGGACGTAGGACTGGGATATATCAAATTAGGACAGGCTTCTTCTACCCTTTCCGGTGGTGAAAACCAACGTGTCAAACTCGCATTTTATTTAAGTCAGGAGAAAGCTGACCCAACGATGTTTATCTTTGACGAACCGACTACAGGATTACACTTTCATGATATCCGCAAACTGCTGGATGCTTTCGACGCATTGATTCGCCGGGGACACAGCATCGTTATCATCGAGCATAACATGGACGTCATCAAATGTGCCGATTATGTAATCGATCTCGGACCGGAAGGTGGAGATAAGGGTGGAAATATCGTAGCAGTGGGTACCCCGGAAGAAGTTGCTGCCTGCGGAGCAAGCTATACAGGGCAGTTTCTGAAAGAAAAACTAGGATAAGCAATCGTCAAAACTATAATAATACATCTATGTAATTAAGCCCTTGCAGAAGTTCTATATCTGCAGGGCTTAATATATGAAAAAAATCAATCTCTCTTACAAGTAGAAACCGAATCCAATCTTCACACCGAAACGCGACATATCTCCATCATTGAAACGCCATTTATAATAAACGGCAGGTTCAATGGTCACCGTACGCGAAAGGAAGTAAGCGTATCCGGCTTCGATGCCCAGTCCCCAGTCTGTCTGATGTTTTCCACCACTCCAACGGAAGCGGTTCCAGTCGAGTCCGCCACCCAGATAGATACCAGTTTTATTGAAGTAGAAACGTACTCCTGTACCCAGTGTATACTCATCTACTGGTTTCGACCAGTCGGCTCCAGCATTTACCATCAAGGCAATACCCTCGGCAAAAAATGTACCGACCTGTGCACCAACTCCAAATTTTGCTTTATCGTTTTTACTATACGAAAAGTCCAACCCCGATAATGAAGGATTAATAATCGTAGTTCCTTTCTCAAATTGCGCCTGTGCAGTAAAAGAGACTGCCAATAAGCAAAGAGCCAAAGCTAATTTCTTCATAAACTTACTTTTTTAAGTGAATAGATTGTTCGTCTTTTTTGCGGCGTTCGCGCATTTGTTCCTTTTTCCGAAGCACCAGCCAAAGAAGAAGAACGATGACATAAGAAACTGCCACCGTAATTATTTTCTCTGTCAGGCTGACCTCCGTATTACGAGGCAACAAATAAGCCGCTGTTACGGATACATAAATAAGGAATGCAAGCGCCACTCCTGTTGATTTTCTTATTTTCTTCATTCTGATAATTTTCTTGTTTTTTGCTTATTCATCCAGATATAGAACCAAACTGCCGCAACTACTACACACACTATACCAATGCCATAGGAAACTGTATGCGAAAGTCCCAATCCTTCAGGAGCAATACATATATAAGTAGAACATACACATGTCATAAACAGTGCCGGTATCAAAGTGATGATATAAGGTTTCTTGGATACCGTCAGAAAAACTGTTATAGCCCACAAGGTAAACACAGCCAATGTCTGATTTGCCCAGGCAAAATAACGCCATATCATATTAAATCCGTTTGCATCACGCAAACTATACAAAAGCAAACCAATAGCCACTACAAACATCGGAATACAAATGTACAAACGACGGCGCATACTTTTTTGCTCCATTCCCAAGAAGTCCGCCACAATCAGACGTGCCGAACGGAAGGCCGTATCTCCCGAAGTAATCGGAGCGGCAATCACCCCCAAAATAGCGAGTACTCCGCCGATTGCCCCTAACCATTCTTTTGTGATGGCATCAACGATAACAGAAGCATTGCTTTCTTCCATTCCGTTTTCATGGAAAAAATAAGTAGCGGCAGCAGCCCAAATAAGAGCAACAATGCCCTCGGTAATCATTGCACCGTAAAATACCGGACGTCCATGCCGTTCCGAAGTCATACAACGTGCCATCAATGGGCTTTGCGTAGCATGGAAACCTGAAATGGCACCACAAGCAATACTCACAAACATAATCGGGAAGATAGGAAGTTCGCTCGCTTCCGGGTTAGTATTTTGCAATCCGTCCCATAACTCCGGCAAAGCCGGATGGTTAATGTAGAGCATCACCAGAATGCCTACTGCCATAAACAACAAGGCAACCGCAAACAATGGGTAGATTTTACCTATTATTTTATCAACAGGCAACAAAGTAGCCAAAATATAATATGCAAATACAACGATAATCCAAAACGTAGCATCCAAACTTTCCGGAGTGAGTTTTGCCAACAATCCGGCAGGACCTGCAACAAAAACCGAACCCACCAGAATCATTAAAATGACAGTGAATCCTCTCATCACCTGCTTGGTAGTCAGTCCCAAATAACGACCTATAATTTCCGGCAGGCTTTCACCCCCATTACGCAAAGAAAGCATTCCGGCAAAATAATCATGCACTGCCCCCGCAAAAATACTTCCCAGCACAATCCACAAGTATGAAGAGCTACCAAATTTCGCTCCCATGATTGCTCCGAAAATAGGACCTAATCCGGCAATATTAAGAAATTGAATCATGAATATCTTCCAGGTGGGCAATGGAATATAGTCCACTCCATCCGCCTTGGTAAGAGCCGGTGTTTTACGGTCGTCAGGACCAAAGACGCGTTCCATGAGGCGTCCGTACGTAAAATAGCCTACTATCAACGCCAGCAGGCATAGAGTAAATGTAATCATAGCGTGTCGTTTTTTTAACTTGGCAAATGTAACATAATCTCACGAAACAGCCCAACAATACCGACACTTTTACTAACTTTGCAGGGATTTAAAACAAAAAATAAAGGATATGCGCTATACTATTTTCATTCTTTCACTTTTGCTTCCTTTCCTCTCAATTGTTGCGCAACCCAAGCACGAAGTTCGTGCCGCATGGGTGACAGCGGTGTACGGATTGGATTGGCCTCGCACACGTGCAACAACCCCTCAAACAATCCGCAAGCAGAAAGAAGAGTTAATAGATATTCTTGATAAGTTGAAGGCTGCCAACTTCAACACTATCCTATTTCAAACCCGTACTCGTGGAGATGTATTATATCCTTCGGCAATCGAACCTTTCAATTCGATCCTGACCGGAAAGACAGGAGGAAATCCAGGATATGATCCACTGGCTTTTGCCGTTGAAGAATGTCATAAGCGAGGGATGGAATGTCATGCCTGGATGGTAACTATCCCACTAGGAAATAAGAAGCATGTTGCTTCGCTCGGCAGTCAGTCTGTCACCAAGCGGATGAAAGAAATATGCGTTCCTTACAAGCGCGAATATTTCCTCAATCCGGGACATCCGGCAACGAAGGAGTACTTGATGAAACTGGTGCGGGAAGTCGTTAGCGGTTATGATGTGGACGGAGTGCATTTCGACTATCTGCGTTATCCGGAGAATGCTCCTCTTTTTCCTGATAAATATGATTTCCGACGATACAATAAAGGACGCACACTGGATCAGTGGCGCCGGGATAATATCTCCGAAATTGTACGTTATATATATAAAGGTGTAAAAGCTATGAAGCCTTGGGTGAAAGTAAGTACCTGCCCGGTAGGTAAATACCGTGATACTTCTCGTTACCCCTCCCGTGGATGGAATGCTTTCTTTACCGTTTATCAGGACCCGCAAGGTTGGATGGGAGAAGGTATTATGGATCAGATTTATCCGATGATGTATTTCCAGGGAAACAATTTCTACCCTTTCGCCCTCGACTGGCAGGAACAGAGCAACGGACGGCAGGTGATTCCGGGACTCGGCATTTATTTTCTCCATCCCGATGAAGGTAAATGGACACGCGACGAAATAGATCGTCAGATGAACTTTATCCGCAAGCAGAAAATGGCGGGTGAAGGGCATTACCGGGTGAAATACCTGATGGAGAACACGCAGGGGATTTATGATGAATTATCCGAGAATTTTTATGCATACCCTGCTTTACAGCCTCCGATGCCATGGTTAGATAATATTGCGCCAACTGCTCCTTCTGTACTGAAAGTTACTCACATTGATAATGGATATACGGAATTAACCTGGCAGGCTGCTACTGATAACGATCAGCGCAACAAGCCCATGTATGTTATTTATGCTTCTAATGATTATCCGGTAGATATCAACCGACCAGAAAATATCGTTGCACAAAATATTCGAGAGACGAGTTACGTATATGCCCCTATCCTGCCTTGGAATGCAAAAAAGCACTTCGCAGTGACGGCTATTGACCGCTATGGAAATGAAAGTACAGCGACACAGGAGCAAACGGTCCAGCAGTAAACCAAGTATTTAGAATCGACTTATTTGTTTCAAAACAGTATAAAAAAGAATGAAACGGTGCAGAAATGAACGAAAGTTTTTCCTACTATAAAGTTGAAAAACGGTTCTTCGTCAAATTTGGTGGTACTTCTTCTATTGTGAATAAAGAATCTTGGCTCTCAGTAGTTTGCTTCCTGCCC
>NZ_JAJKHN010000056.1:0-44311 GCF_020982715.1 Bacteroides sp. 1_1_30 | reverse complement strand
TAAGTACGGTTCGGGGGCAGGTAAACGAAAACCTACCGCTGTAAAGCGGAAAGGCGTTGTTTGCCGAGCCTACAGATAAGCATGGAGATGAAAGAACAAGCGTTGAAGGTTTACCAATCTCCAATGACCAATGATAAGAACCATTGGAAATATGACGATAACCTTATGTCATTTTTAGAGAGCCTATGATATGAACCTAAATTATGTTGGCATAAAAAGCAGAAATAATCTATAATACAGGTTTTATCAGTATTTTGCCAACATAATTATCACCACAACATAAGACGCAGAAATCCATCAGTTCACCAATGCCAGCGTAGCACGTTTCCCTTTGGCAGTAAGCCGACTGGAGAAAAACGGAGAGGAATCCAACCGCATTTCCGGCTTTATGAATATCGAGGCATGGCGTAAGAACGAGAACACCGATTCCTTCGACATGCTGACCAAAGGTACCATGCTTACCGTCGAGGGTTATTTCAAACCAGAAGAATGGATTGACAAGGACGGTACGAGACACAACCGCATCGTGACCGTGGCTGTCAAGTTTTATCCGCCTGTTGAAAAAGAGGAGGAAGCTCCTAAAAAACAGGCAAAACCTGTGAAGAAAGGCAAGAAATGATTTCGGCCTTACAGACAAAGCGACCTTCGGGTCGCTTTATTTTTGTTCATGGACGGCTTCAGCCATTCCGCCCTTTTATAGCTTTTCCCCTTCATGTACTTCCGTACCATTATAATGTCATGTCGCTCCTTTGTGTTTTTACTGCTTTTCGGGGTTCTATTCCGCAAGCCTGTTATTTTTCTCTGCAAAGTTTGATTGCCGTTTTCCGGTCCTGTCAAGGAACCGCTTTGCTGGCTGTCGGAAAATCTTCCTCTCCGTGCCTGCGAGCGTATTTTCCACATCCTCCTTGCCCGGACCGACCGCCAATTTCGTGGGCAGAAAAAATAATCAACCTTCCGGTACAGAAACTACCGGAGGGAAAACAAACAAAATTCATCAACTTTAAAATTGTAGTGATATGACATTCAGAGAATTTATGGCAGAAAACGGCTACACGTTACAGACAACCTTTTGGAGTGATTTTTCGATAGCAGACCGCTTCGGACTTCCAGCAGTCCAAGACACTTTTAACCGAGCATTTGCAGAGTGGAAACAGAGCTACAAGTACCTCACAGAACTTATTTTGGTACTCAACCACAAAATTTGGCAGCACTACGAGGCAGCCCCGGAAATGGCAAAGCTCTACAACATCCTTTGGATGCAAGCCGACCAATACGCCATCGAGAATCTGAAAGGCAGCGAGCTGGAATATTATTATGAGGTGACGGACTGATGCCGTCATACAGATAAAGCAGATAGTTCAATCAGTTAAACTCAATAAAATAGATATGGATATTACATTTGCAATCGTCCGTGCAGAAAATGCGGACTATCTTTGCCATCATGCCAACGGCATCTATGTAGATGTCAGCAATCCAATGAGAACTTTTGTTGCCGGAGAAGATAAGTTCCGGCTTATTGAACCGGACCGCTCGTTGGAACGGAAGGAGTACAGGTTCAGAGGACAGAACTGCTATCTTGTACCTCGTTTTTATGCCAACGGGTGGCTGGCTCTTCTGTTACAGAGCGTGGAGGATGAAAGTGAGTATATCGTCCTTTCTGTCAATTTGGAGGAAATGGATGCCCTTGGATTGCCCGACCGGACATTTATTGATGTGAACCATTATCCGGATGCCATGGAATTTTTGAGTGCGAACGGGCTGGCAACGGATTCCGGTTACAAACGCAGGAGCGGATTTGTGGAGTATCCGATGGTAATGCTGAATCTTGCATTGATTTACCAGCATTTCCCGAAGACATTCCAGGAAGCCGACATTGATTGTTTCTGAACAGCTGTTCCAGGCATGGATTGCTGATTGGTTTTAACGATACCGTACCGCCTTTTTCGGCACGGTATCGTTTTTCACGCCCGATTTTCCAGCGTCACCAGACTTTTATATATTGCCCTTTTCTCTCTTTTAGTTATTCCTTTTTCCACTTATAACGGCAAGCCAACCCTTTTTTATCATTTGCAATGGCGGGCAGGCCCTGATTGCATCCCGACATTTCGCTCGGGAATGTTTTCTTGTGCAAAGGTACGTCGAAAGAATGCTCTGCAAGTACCACTGTCGCTACCCGAAGTGAAATTTGACGTAACCTTCTGCAATCAAAGATTCTGGTATTCATAAAATTTCATTCCGGGGTTCTTGCTTTGCATTCCTGCTTCGCCGTATGATGGGCACCAGAAAGCGACCCTTGCGATGAAGTCGGTAAATTTCAAAGCAGGGCAAATGAAACACTTAAAAAAAAATAGAATAAAATGACAGTAGATGAAGTATTACAGCACGATTTGAAGTTCCGGTACATGCTACTCGGACGCCTGCAGGCAGATTGCGAATATTATCTTGGTTTCGGCAACAGAAATCCCAATCGTTTGTGGGCCGGTGATGAAGAGAGGCAACTGGAGTACATGACCAGGCTCTATGACAGTTTCACCGAGGAGGAAAAACCACAATGGCTGACAAGGGAACAGATTCTGAAGTATGATATCGCCATGAGGAATATACCGGAATAAAAACAAATGCCGCACCTGCTCCAAAGACAGAGCGATGCGGCAATCATCTTTCTAATCAATTATATCAGTTATCAGTTATGAAGATTCAGTGCTATTTAGCCTCGATGCCCCCTTTTACCATGTCACGAAAAGTCTTGGCAGGCTTGAAGGCAGGAACCGAATGGGCAGGGATGATGACAGTCGTATTGCTTGAAATGTTACGTCCTGTTTTCTGTGCTTTATGTTTGATTATAAAACTGCCGAACCCTCGCAGAAAAACCTCTTCTCCTGCAATCATCGAATCTTTCACGCTTTTCATAAACGCTTCCACTACGGCTGTTACCGTGTTCTTTTCTATACCGGTCTGTTCTGCAATCCGGTCAACAATCTCTGCCTTTGTCATGGTCTGATAAAATGAATGATAAAATATGCACTTACCTTCCGGCTTAACGGTCACGCCGGTAGTCGCTCTGGCTGAATCCACCAAATATACCTTTCAGAATCTTTCCGACAACCCAAAATACCACAAATAATACAATCAGTTCTCCCATAAGTCTTCTATTTTATATAGTTGTAATTGAATCTAAAGATACAAAATAATCTCTGAACTACAAAATAATACAGCGTGAAATTTATCCGGATTTACATCACATGTTTTCTACTCCGCTATCATCCTCTTCCGTCTTCTTCTTGACACGCGGACCGCTGGTCTGGCCACGGTCGAGCTTTACACCATATTTGTTGAGTATGCGCCATATTGAACTTTTGCTGCTGAAGCCGCTGGCAGCCCAGATGTCATCGAACGAATGGCCGTTGGTGTACATGTCCACGATTTTCTTGTCTCGTTCGGCTTTGGGCAGCACTTTCGGGGCTGCCGGTGCCTTGATGCTTTGGCGCAGCCTTTCCACATGGGCAGAGTACCTGCGCAATGCCGCAATCTCCTCCGGAAACGCACCGATTATCCACAGCACGTCAGCGGCTGTCGTGGAAGGAAACAGTTCACCTCGGGTATCCACCTTGTCGTGGATGGATATGATACGTACTATCTTGATCCGGCACAGTTCAATGAATGCGGACAGTTCTCTCAGCCCGCGTGTGGCATTGCTGAACTTGACCACGACAAGTTCGTCACCTCTTTCAAGATTTGCCATAAGCTGTTTCCACATCGGACGCAGCGTTTCGTGTTCGACCGTTTCTTCTACAATCTGTACACATCCGTATTGCTGCATCCATTCTCTTTCCGTGTCAAAACTTTCATTGTTTTCCCTGAATATGTAACCGACTTTTGCCATTTGATTATACATTGTTTTGATAACAAGTGCAAATATAATACTTTCCTTTAAATCCAAAATTATATTGTGGAAAAATAATCGTTTAAACGGATGGAAATCCTGTTTTTCTTTCACTTGTTTTCATTGATAATCATATTGTTAATATGATTATGAAAAAATCGCTAATTATGACATCAAAAGAATATTATCACGATTTTTATATATAGATTTGTACTGCTTTAATATGAAATAACAAATATGAAAAGTGTAAAATCATACTGCAAAAGAGTCTGGCTGTTGAGCGGAGTATGTGCCGCTTCACTGACCATTTGCGGATTGTCATCTTGCGGTGACGGAAGCGGCAAGCCTTTGTCGGAAGTGGCAGAAGACCCTGCCGGAACCTACCGGAAGTATCTGTCCGATATACGAAGCCTAAAAAGTGCTTCTTTCAAGGAACTGACCCTTCACGTCCACCAATGGCAGGAACTAAAGGATTCCGTCTTTTTTCATCTCCGCAAGGACTCGCTTATACGGGAACATCCCGACACACATTCGGCATGTGTCCGCCTGCACGATTCAATCCGCAACGAGTTCTCACGGCTGGTTCTTTCGAAGCCGCGTACCTATCAGGAACTCCTGTCCTTCAAAAATCAGTTTTCCTCCTATGCCCGTGATACGGAACTGCTGGATGACGTACAGAAAATCCGCCCTTTCTTCCGTTCGTTGGATGACCAGCCGGCACATAAAGGAAATCGGACCCAGGTCCTTTCCGCTTACCGTTCGCTGTTGGCACGCACCAACCGTGACGGCATACATAGTACCAAAGACCTGAGAGCCTTTATCACAAAGGAGGATGCCGTATTCCGTGCCTTCCTTGCACACCTGCATGAACTGGACGGTGAAGGTCTGACAGATATCACCCGCAACACCGAGCAATGCTGCTCTCAGATACTCCTTGCTGCCGAGCGTAAGGAAATCACCTACCAGGAGGCCATGCTTTATCTGGCCCTTCGCACCAACCGCCGGCAGATACAGAACATGCAGACCTGCATGGATGATGTCTGCAACAAGAGGGTCAAGACACCCGTACAGGCACATGCCTATATATGGATGCTCGTGCAGCCCTATTCTTCACTGGATGCTTTTTCCATGGCGTTGCTTTCAGAGGATGAGCGGAAACAGCTTGACAGGATGACGGCTCAGACCCCTGCGGTGTTCAAAAGCCTGAGCCGGATCTTTCAATCGGAAGGCACACGCCTGTCTGAACTTCCCGGGATGCTGATGGAAATTTTCATACACACGCTATAACAATACCATGAATATGTTACGACATTTTTTTGACGACTTTATGACGTTCGTCCCGCTTCAGTTGCCACAGCTGCTGGATGTGACCACCATGGAAGAGCCGCAGTTCTACGGCGACTATGCTCTGCTGACCTTTCCATTGCGAGATTCCTATGACCTGGAAGAGGTAATGGATATGTTCGAGGACGACATGGAGCTGATAACGCTCTACCACCATATTCCATCGCATACGGTCAAGTTCGGTCACAGCACCTGTGCATATTCCAATCCTGCTTTCGGCCAGATGTTCAAGATGAACTGCCAGACCGGTGCGGACGGCAAGGTTGACACCATCCTTGTCACCATCTATGATTCGCTGGAGCAGATGTATGGCGAATTGTGCCTTGACCTGGACCTACATTCCAAGGGAGGTGTGTTCAAATACAAGAAGGATAAGGAAGATGTCCTGCTGAATTTTCTATGACCGTTGCCTCATGAGGAATACGTTATATCGACAGATGGTCTATTGGATCAGGGAGTATCGTACATGGATAGAGGTCGTTGATGACAATATCTATAAGGAGTACGCACTGCCAAGGAACGGCCATATCGACTACATCGTTTCCCGGACATTGGTACTGCGGGCTTACAAGGACAAAGGCCCGTACACCAAGGGCATGACCTGGACAATCCCGGAGTATGCACTGGACAAGGCATTGGCCACCTACCGCAAGCAGGAACATACGTTCAGGCAGCGCATCAAGAAGGCTGCGATGTATCTCTCACCACGGGATGCCGAGGCCATCATCCTGCTGGCTTCCCACAACATTGTCCGTCTGGAACTGGTGATACTGCCCATTCAAGCACGCGAAAAACCCTATTACTTATGATTTGGAACATCTTACAACTCATTTTCTGTACCATGCTGTTTGCAGTGCCCATGGCATTGTACAAGAGCAACCGCCCTTTTATGGCAAGGTTCTATAACGCCATGGTATACCGTGAAAAGGCCCGTAGGCTCTATGTGCAGATTCTTTTGATCCTGCTTTTGCTTTTTCACTATGTCTATGCCTGCGGACATGCCGGCGAGTTCGGTATCCTGTTATCGACCGCAGTTTGTGCCGCTATCTATTCGTTCAGGCGGACGGACCGTTGGCTGAGACGTTTGCCCGGCAGGGCATCCTCGTTTGTTGCTCTGGCTACGGCTGTACTGGTCCTCGGCTTTGTACCGCATCTGTACACGCTGGCAGTCACCGTCGCCTTTCTTCTTTTGGCTGCCCTGTTCTATCCCTCCGATCGGGTAATGACCGAATCTGGGGATTTAGACCGGATTACCGGATGGATACAACATCCTGCACTGCTGGCCGAAAGCTATCATGATTATCATCACGCAAGGTTGCCGCAGGATGCGGACAGCGGCAACACTGATATATCCGCGCAATAATAACCATTCAAAAACAGATTGAAAATGAAAACCAGACAAAGAATAGCTGTCCCTATACTGGCAGACAGAGAGGCATTCGACTACCTCAAGGAGAAAGTGGGTGAACGGAAAACGAAAACGGAAGCCTATTGTGATTTGCTGGACAAGGCCCTGGCCGGTTTTGTTTCCCCCTTTTTAAGAAATCAGGAGTTTGAACTCCATCCCAACCAGTGTCATGTGACGGTTTCAGACCTTTCAGTGGAATGGCATTGGCACAGGGCTACCGTCCGTTCTTTCCTCGATGCACTGGAGGGGTTCGGCCTGCTGAGCCGTATCCGTCTTTCCAAAAGCGTCATCATTACCATGAACGTACAGAACGGCAGTTCCGTGGAGTCTTGTTCCGGACAGCAGGTGCCGGAGTTTTCCGACCTGATGCATGAGGTATTGTTCGATTGGATAACTGGCAAAACCGATACGGATGAAACCGGCATCCGATGTGGACAACTCATCCGCCAGGCTATGGACGGGACTGCCATGCAGGACAACCTTTCGTGTCCGGACAGTGTCACCCGTATAGGTTCAGATACTAGTAGCAATAGTCAGGCGGTGGAAATCAGCCTGGCTGCTCAGGAGTGCATCGCACTGGCCGCCCTGCAACGCGCCCTGCGGAAGTCGAGGTTCGATGACATTTCAGGTGCCATGGACTACTTCCATCTCGAACTTTATGGCGACTGGTCTGGGCTGCTTGCTACTGCCAACGAGCTTGCAGGGCTTTTCTTTGACGAAAACAGGGCAAATGATGTCGGGCATGAGGAAGACCGCATAGAAGACTTGAAAGCCCTTATAAAGCCTTTTCTCGCACTTGCAGCAAAGGCTCAGGAGAAGTCGTACCAGACCGGAGATTAGAAACCGAATGTATAACTGCGAACAATCCGTTTCCTTTCCCGTTCTGGAGTGCTGCCGGTTATAGGAGGCATCCGGGCTTGCCCGTCTGCCACGAACTAAGGGACGGGGGAGCCTAATACCCCTGATGACTGACGTCACAGGGAGGGTGTCCGTACAAGCAGCAAGCTGGGACACGAAGGAGTGTTCAGATAAACCCAAAAACAACATGATGAATCCCAAACAGGTGCTGGACGTGCAGGTATCAAAAGGCATTACTGCTGCCCAAAGCAACGAACATCTGCGCGACCGCAGCGAACGGGCGGAAAAATATGCCATGACCAAAGGCAACTACGACCCCACACGCAAACACTTGAATTTTGAAGTCGTGTCCGGCGGGAAAATACGTCCCGTTGACACGAGCCGCAATATTCCGGAACGGATGGCGGACATATTGAGATTCCGCGGAATCAAAGATCCCAATGAGGGATTGCCCGAACCGAAATACCGTACGGTGGTGAACATCATTTTCGGCGGATCCAGAGAGCGCATGCAGGAACTTGCCTTTGGCAGCCAGAAGGTGGATTACGAAAAAGATGCGGACAATAGCCATATCCAGCGGAAGGCTGACATTGAATGCTGGGCAAAGAATGTCTATTCATTTGTAAGTGGCAGATACGGTGAACAGAATATCGCTGCCTTCATTGTACATCTGGACGAAATCAATCCCCATGTACATTGCACGCTTCTGCCAATCAAGGACGGCCGCTTTGCGTACAAGGAGATATTTGCCGGAAAGGATAAGTTTGAATACAGTGCGCGAATGAAACAGCTCCATTCGGACTTTTTCTCGGAGGTCAATACCAAGTGGGGCATGTCGAGGGGAACAAGCATATCCGAGACAGGTGCCCGGCACAGAAGTACCGAGGAATATCGCCGCATGCTGTCCGAAGAGTGTACGTCGATTGAGGAGAATATCAAACGTCACCAACAGGTGCTGGGAGAACTTCAAACGGACATCCGCCTGGCAGAACGCCGGGTAAAAGGACTTACAACCATGGTCGCTAATCTGGAAGCGCAGAAAGCAGAAAAGGAATCCCTGTTATCGGCAGCCGAGCTCGACTTAAAGGAGAACAAGGGCAATGTGGCAGAACTGGCTGCCCGGATAAAAATGCTGGAGAAAGAGCTGCAGGGCATTTCCAGACAACTGGCAGATAAACAGGAGAAATTGCAGACGGCTGACCGACAACTCATCAGTCTGAAGGAGAATATGGATGCCATAGAAGAGCGTACAGAAACGCTCAAAGAGGAAGCTTACCGTTATTCACAGGATGTTCACTCCAAGGTGGACACCCTGCTCAAAGATGTTCTGCTGGAGGATATGGTCAGTGAATACCGTAGCGCATCGGCACAGATGGGTGAATCGGAACGGCGGCTGTTGGACGGTTCACTGATGCAATCCATTGCCGAACGTGGCACGGAGGTCATGCACTGTGCAACGATGCTGTTTCTCGGTATGGTGGACGAAGCCACTACGTTTGCCGAATCACATGGTGGTGGCGGTGGCGGAAGTGACCTCAAATGGGGTCGTGACGAAGACGAGGACAACCGTGCCTGGGCTCTGCGCTGTATGAGAATGGCGAGCCGCATGATGCGCCCTGCCATCGGCAAGAAACCCAAACGCTAAGTGGCACTGATCTGAAATCAATCAAATGTATAACGAATTAAATTATTGGAATATGACGAAACATTTTATTTTCATCTTCACCTTGCTCTGCTCGTTGCAGTTACATGCTGGTGTACAACCCATACAGAAAGATACTGTACAATACGCTGTCCGGTACGAATCCATGGAACTGCTTCAACCGCTTCGTCCGGCCTATCTTGACGGAGTTGTGCTTCCGATGTCGCGGAGCGGCAACTGGTTTGTCAGCATCGCAGGTGGAGCAACCGCTTTTCTCGGTACACCACTTGGTTGCGAAGACATTTTCGGAAGATTGAAACCGTCCTACAGTTTTGCTTTCGGCAAGTGGTTTACACCTTCGGTTGGTGCAAGGATAAACTACAGCGGATTGCAATTCAAGGACGGAGCATTGTCCACTCAAAAGTATCATCACATCCATGCAGACTTGTTGTGGAATGTCCTTGGTCGCAGATATGCCCGGCAGGAACAGGTACGTTGGGGGCTTACGCCTTTTGTTGGTGCCGGCCTGCTGCATCATGCTGCCAACGGACATAATCCGTTTGCTATATCTTATGGTGTGCAGGGGCAATACCGCATTTCAAAAAGAGTGAGTGTAGTTTTGGAGTTGTCCAATACGACCACCTTCCAGGACTTCGACGGATATGGAAGAGCGAACCGTCTGGGCGATCATATGCTTTCATTGACCGCTGGATTCACATTTCATCTTGGCAAAGTGGGCTGGAAACGGGCCGTCGATGCGATGCCTTATATCCGTCGCAACGAACAACTGATAGGCTATGTCAATTACCTGACGGAGGAAAACAGACGATATGCCGGACTTCATGACCGGGACAGACGGACACTTGCCGAGTTGAAGAAAATTCTGGAAATCGAAGGACTGCTTGATACATATAGTCATCTTTTCAAGGATGACATGAACGGAGGCAAATTCCCTGTGAACAATTACAGCGGACTGAACTCGCTGCGTGCAAGGCTGAAGCACAGACATTGGGACGGTACGTCACCCCTTGATTCTGCAGCCATCCTATCCGGAAGTGGAAATCAGATTCTACAAAGCACATCGACAGGAAACCGGAATGACTTTGCCGTGGATTCTACATTTTGTGATTATGACGACGGCAAGTGTATCGGAGCACCCATCTATTTCTTTTTTGCGCTCAATTCCGCACGACTGACAGATGCGTCGCAAGCTCTCAATCTGGACGAACTGGCTCGTGTGGCAAAGAAATACAATTTGTCTGTAAGAGTGATCGGTGCCGCTGACAGCATGACCGGCACATCCGACATCAATCAATCCTTGAGTGTGTCAAGAGCCGGCTTTATCGTCTCGGAACTGGAGAGACGTGGAATATCGGCCCAGCGGATTGTTCAGAGCTACAGGGGTGGAATTTCAGACCATATACCTGTAGAAGCCAACCGGCATACGAAAGTTGAACTGTATATTTCAGAAGTGACAGAGAAATCGGAATAACAGATGTTGAAGTTCAACCTATTAAAAGAGTGTTCAATCGAGCACTCTTTTATATTTAGGACAGATGTATCTCTAATGCGGACAGCAAGGGAGGCGAATTTCCGCACGAGTTGACAAATTCGATACTACCCGCCTTACTTGTTACCCGTCATCAAGGGGTGTAATAAAGATGCAAGGAAACATTCGGTTAGCATATCAATTTTACCTCCAGAACTTATTTGGAAGATAATCAATAAAGCCTCCCCGCAAGAACGAAGAGGCTCTATTCAGATACGGCTTACGTCACAAAACTGAATTTATTTTGAAGATGCTTCCAGCGATTCTTTTCTGAATTGTTTGAGAAGCTTTTCAAGTTCAAGCGATGCTTTACGGGCACGGGTGCCTGCCGTCTTGTTTCCTTTCTCTATCTGGAGACCGGCATCTTTGGAGAATTGAGCGAATAACTCACTGATTTGTGCAACTGTCTTTTCCATTGTTTCCTGTTTTATGTTATACAATATCCGGCAAATATAGCGAATTTTATTTCTACTAAAATAGATTTCATCGTAATTTCTTCACTTGCAACACGATATATCATTCTCTTTCTTTTCTATAGCTCTTTCGTGCCATTCCTTTATTTCATCATCAGACTCCTTGCCGGTGAGATTTTCCCATGCAAAGGTACAGCGTCTGTCCGGTCGTCAAGTACCGCTGTGTGCTAAGCTGTTCAAGAATTGAACGGCAGCCTTCCACAAATCACAGATTTGGGTATTCCGCTAAATTCCAGACCATTTACTTGCCTTTTGCCGTCCTGGCCTTGCTGTTGGAATCGCATGTAAAATTCATCCCGAAAGCAAGTCGGAAAGACTTCAAGAAAAGGGAAATAAAAACAACAGTGTTCAACAATTAAATCTTAGAATTATGCCAAATTGGTGCAGCACAGCGTATGTTATAGAGGGCAACGCAAAAGAAGTCAAAAGCCTCTATGAGTTGATGAAAGGATTGCAGGAACGGAAAGAACCGTCCGTTGAAAACGGCTTCGGAACCTCTTGGTTGGGATGCCTTGTAGATGGATTGGGCGGTGATTGGAACAAGACCTACTGCCGTGGTGACTGGAGCAATCTTGAAATGAACGGAGACAATCTTCAGTTTACAACGGAAACGGCATGGTCACCTTGCAACGAAGTCTTTGACCTTGTTTGTGAGAAATTCCCGTCACTCCATTATTATTATCAGGCAGAAGAGCCGGGATGTGTTTTCTATCAGACCAACGACAGCGAAGGAACATATTTTCCCGACAGATACCTCGTTGACTTGTGTACCGCTGATGACAAGTATTATTTCGAGTACTTTCAAGACACAAAGACCCTGTTCGACTGGCTTGGAGAGATAGCAGGCAAACCCATCCAGTCCATGAAGGATGCCGAAATGTTGGGTGAGGAATGGGAAAAGGAAAATTCGGATGCCTATTGCTATATCAATGAGTTTACGGTAGTGGATTGAATATGCTTATAGGATACAGTCCTATTGAAACCCTGTGGCTGGTACTGAACCATGTTCAATGCCAGCTACGTTTTTTTTCAGTTAAAAGCAGGCTGACTACATGTATGAATATGAGTACAACCCGAGAAATGTCTGTTTTATGCCAGTAAGCCCCTTTATACCTATTTTTCCAGACAGCTTTTAGAAAGACTTCCTTTTTTACTTTCTGTTTTCTTTCCCTTTTATCGGCTACGCTGCATTTTCCACGTTTCTCGCTCCGGTGCTCCTTGTCGGTGTGATTTTCCCATGCAAAGGTACAGCGTCTGTCCGGTCGTCAAGTACCGCTGTGTGCTAAGCTGTTCAAGAATTGAACGGCAGCCTTCCGCAAATCACAGATTTGGGTGTTCCGCTAAATTCCAGACCGTTTACTTGCCTTTTACCGTCCTGGCCTTGCTGTTGGAACCGCATGTAAAATCTATCCCGAAAAGGAGGCCGAAAGGCTCTATCAGAGGGAAGAAAAAAGTTTAACATTAAAATTTATCGTTATGCACAGCAGTATTTTTCAGATTTCAACCAAGCCTATCAGCAAGGAAAATTACATCACCGAAGAAACGTTCATTGGCGGAGATTTCAGTTTTTATGACTATTGCGCAAATATGGGCGAGGAAGAGCGCAAGGAGGCAATATCTAATCTGGTGACATGCTTACTGCCCAAAGAAATGTTTGAGCAGACATCCGAAGATACCATCCTCTATAAAGGCGGTGTGGAGCAGTGGAAAGCCGAATTTGTTGCCAATGTACGCAAGAAAGCGGAAGCCATTACCATCGAGAGCATGCTGGAATGGGGACCGGTCTATGCCATTGAAAAGGCTTTGACAAATCCGTTGGACACCTATTATCATTTCTATCTGAATGATGATTGCACCAACACCTATGCCGAGACATCCCTTTCCTTTGTGAAGTTTGTCTGCGGACTCGAACCCGGAACGAAGTTCTATGTCGGAGGTGTGGTAGATTACCATTATTGACGTATTCGCAGGTTTTGATTGTCCACCCGTCTCACCGGCGGGTGGATTTCCTGTCGGACAGCCTGTTCCTTTTATACTGATACGCTCTACCGCTTGCCTTCCTTTTCTATTCGTATTTCTCCCGGTTCTAATGAATTATTCATTTCTGCATACCGACCACGCCGTGAGGATTGTTTCGGGTGCAAAGGTACGGCGGATGAACATCAGTCAAGCATCACTGCCGCTTCCTGAAAGGAAATTTGACAAAACTTTCCGCAATCAAAGATTACGGCATTTCATAAATTTCATTCCCGGCTGCTTGCCCATAGTTCTTGTATCCACCGTTTGGACCGCACATGAAACAATCCCTTGGGCGAAGTCGGAAGGCTTCAAGAAGAGGGGAATAAAAAATTTACCGATATGACAGCAATTCAACAAATTACCGCAGTAGCCGCCAGTTTGGGCTGGGAAGTGAAGACTGACATCCAAAAGAAAAAACGGGTGGAGTTTGAGTTTCAGCGTTATACGAAGATGGGGCAGGATTTCTTTTTCACGGTCGGCATGAAAGGCAACGATACCGGCAGCCTTATCAGCGAAATAGAGGATTATTACGAGGGCTTTGACCCTGATTACGAAGCCTATCTGTGGATAGGTACGGACGGCCACGGCAGAAACGGTGCGCCTTACCATATCAAGGACATTGTCAGCGATATGGAGGATGCCGAAGCTATGATAAAGACCTTGTATGAAACATTAAAAAACACCTTCCAATGAAAACCAAGACACTCTATAAGCGAGATGCGCAAAGAATAGACATCAGCCGTTTTCCGAACTTCCACCGCACGGGAAACATATCCGGAATGAAAAAGCTTTATTACGGCAAGAATGCCCTGCTGGTACGTTGCGGCAGTTGGATTTACAACGTGTCAAGTGAACCCGAAATTTATTATAACATAGCACATTGACAGATGAAAAAAGTTAAGACAAAAGATTATCAGAGCTGGAAAGGCATCATAACACTAAAGATGCTTTGCTGCAATATCATTGCAGGTCGTTTCAACTGGCGGAAATACTGTACGCCAAAGTCTTATTTCGGTCAAGAAATATGCGTCACGCCGTTGCATTGCTCCTACGGACAGATAGGTTACACCGTCTATTTTCCCTATTCCAATATGCCGGAAGTGGAATACGACTGGGAAATGAATCAGTTGACCATTGACCATGAGAATTGGGAAAGCTATTTACACAATTAAAACAGCAAAGAATATGACACAGAAATTTTACACCAGGTGGCAGGCTGCGACCCTTGCGGATGCTGGCTGCTCCGTTTCCCGGGAATACCGCCGGTTTCAGACGGCTCTTATCCATGAACTCACCAGGTACGCAACCGCTTCCGGGGCTAAAGTGGTTTCCAGTTTGAAAGGTCGTTATGATACCTCCTGTTTCATCGAACGTAACGGCAGGTTTGTATATATCAGTCATTCATCCACATTCTCCCGAACGGGCAGCGGCGTGAAAATCGAGCTGAACAACTTTCTGATACGCACAGCTTCACATGCCAAAGACTACACCGGAGGCAGTAACCGATATTGCAGACTGGAGGAGCTGCCGGTCATGATAGACCGGCTTCTGGACCGGTAAGATCGAGTAGGAGGAACGGGATTAATTCCCGTTCCGACCTCTCACACCACCGTACGTGCCGTTCGGCATACGGCGGTTCCTTAATTAACCTCTAAACACAGGATGGTAGTACATCTTAAAAGTGGGATAACCAGCTCGGAGCAAGCGTTCATCCGAGAAAGCCTCATGTACGGTAGAATGACTTGCCATTCGCCAGTATTTCTTCCGACAAAAGGCAGCCATTCGCACACGGTTCTCATCGGGAATGAACTTCTGTAAATTTCGATACCGGGTTCGAACCCGTTTCCAAGACTTCCAAATACACATCCGTATTCGACGACGGAGCCAACCGTCCCATTCCTTTATCCGATGTCTTAGACCTGCCAACTTAAAATAGTGGAGCCAACCACGGAGATAACAAGTCAGACGTTGTTTACGATATTCGTAGCTCCAACCATTGTTACGGCTAGTGAGTTCACGTATCTTACTTTTCATCTTCTTGATGCTATCCCCATGAATGTAGAATTGGCATTTGCCATTACTACGACCAAAGGCATAGGAAAGGAATTTGATGTCACGCATATAAGCTACATGGGTCTTCTCCTTATTCACCTTTAGAAAAAGCTTCGTTTCAATAAAGGGAAGCAGATTATCCAATGTACGTTGCGCGGAACGGCGGCTCTTACAGAAGATGACCAAGTCATCAGCATACCGAACGAACAAATGACCACGTTTCTCCAGTTCCTTGTCTAACTCATTAAGCATTATATTGCTTAACAAGGGACTCAGGGGACCACCCTGGGGAACTCCGACTGAACTCTCTTTCTTCTTACCTCCTATAAGTACACCAGAGTTCAGATATTTATGAATAAGGGATATGACACGACCATCCTTGATAGTACGGGACAGAATTTCTATCAGTTTACTATGGCAGACTGTATCAAAGAATTTCTCCAAATCCATATCTACCGTGAACACATAACCGGCAGAGATGTATTCGCCACACTTTAATAACGCGTCATGAGCACTACGATGAGGGCGAAAACCATAGCTGCTTGGTGAAAATTGGGCTTCATAAAGAGGTTGAAGCACTTGTGAGATGGCTTGCTGAATCAAACGGTCAACCACCGTGGGAATGCCCAGATTACGTTTCTTTCCACTCGATTTGGGAATCTCCACACGACGCACGGGGTTCGGATGGTATTTACCATTGTAGATGGAAACTATTAGCTTATCCTTGTGGCTACGAAGATAAGGAAGCAGCTCATCCACTTCCATACGGTCAATGCCGCCACTACCCTTGTTACTCTTCACCTGTTTATAAGCATGGTTTAGATTAGAGGGGGAAAGAATATACTCCAATAGTGCACCTTTCTCCTGGTTAATGGCTGTAAGATGATTTTCAGTTATCCCCATGAAAGTCTGCATACCAATCATGACTTCGGGTTCCACCCACTGCGCCGATTGGTCGGATAGAGTTGCTATGTTCTGCCTTCTTCCTCTCATAAGGTAACATTCAGGTATCTTACGTAATTAAGGTTCAGCCCTTCCCCATTATTAGTAACTAACAGGTACTATGGCTTCTGCTGACTTCTCACGGTAAATCTTGTTTCAACCGGATACAAGCGTGTTGCACCCGTCCGTGAGACCTCCCCAGATAAGAATGTACGCTTTCATCTCATGTGCCCTCTGATTCTACTACATAGGGATTCGGATAGTTATAGGACTTTGTGTTGTTTTGCAAACTTGTCCACCAAATGTAGCCTCATAATCAGTTTCTGTTCGTAGAGCCGAGATTTTGCCGACAGCTTCCTTCAGATTCCTACTCACGCAGGACACCCTTGCCTTGGGCTAACGATTCCCACTATCAGGGCTCGTTCGGGACTTGCACCCTATAGCGAACACCCATGCTGGGCGTACAAACAAACAAGCGGAGCCGACTGACTCCGCTTGTCCATTTCTGTTTCTACCGGCGCATTCCGCCCTGATACTCCACTTTCTGCTCTTCCTCCTGGTATTCCTCCATTTCGTTCAGATTCTCGTTTATGTTCTGGAGGTTGGCATCCAGTGTCTCGTTGTGGTCATAAGGGAACGTATGCCGGGCAGCCAGTCCCGCATTGGTGACATGTCCGACATCGAGGCTGTCGGATTCCCTGTTGTATTCGAGATACAGCATCTCTCCGTTTGGCATCTCGAATGCTGGAATCTTCTGCTGTGCCATGGCTGCAAACCGTTCGGCTGTCATATCCTTGGCCACTTCTCTGACGTCGTTGCTGGCACGGTCAATGCCGTAGCGCGTGATGTGGTTCCGTACTTCCTGTTCCGAACATTTCAGCATCACCTCATAGGTTCCGCCCACACTTCCGTTATACACTACAGCAAAGTCCTTGTCCTCAATCAGCAGGTCGTCACCCCGGTTCTGAAGAGGTGACGCATAGGTATCTTTCTCATCCATGCCGTTGCCGTCGTAATACTCCTTGGCAAGCGTCAGCAGCCCTTCATAATCCCCTTTGTTCCTGAAGGCATCCAGCCGTGCCGTATCATAGCCGGACTGGAGATAGGCCACGGAAGAGTAGAACATCTTCTCTTTCGGTGCGGTTTTCTGTTCTTCACCGACCTGTTGTTCCAGTTCCTGCGCAATCTTGTCCACTTTCTGCGTAATCAGTGAGGTAGCCTTTTTCACATCCAGCAGTGTCGTCTTGATGAACTGCGGTGATTCCTTCAGCGCGTCAAGCCAGCTTTTCAGGTAGGCACAGCTGTCTTCCTTGATATGTTTGGCCATTCCGTAACGTTGGGCTGTCAAGGCACTTCCCAGTTCGGCCACCAGTTCCTCGCGGGCGTATTCCTCCGAACCGAAAGAAGTCGGCTTTATCCGGTCGAGTACGCCTTCCGCACCGGTCGAATGTGTCATTTCATGGAACAGCGTTCCGTAGAATGCCTCTCCGGTTTCGAACTGACGCTTTTCCGGCACGACGATTTCATTCTTCGAAATGGAATAGTAGGCACTGTCCTGGTACTGCGGACTGATGGGGCATATCCAAAGGTTATCCTTAATCATCGCATCGACCGGGGCAAAACTGAACTGTTCTCCCGTTTCCTGCTTCGGCTGCATATATTCCGTTTCGAGTTTTTGCCACAGCTCCGGCCTTGCTTCCTGCAGGTTGGTCTGTGCCACGTTGAAGACGCGGAACACCTGCATCTTCGGATAGACATTGTATTCCTTCTTCTCATTTTCGGACAGTTTCTTGTAGTCGTCATACTTGATTTTTTCTTTCGTCTCCTTGTGAATGCAGGTGAAGGTGGTCAGCATGACCGGAAACGATTTTTCTCCGCGCAAGACGGAAACCCGTGGCAGTTCCTGACCGTCCTTGCCGGGCTTGTTGAGCCGTTGCACGCAGTCGAACGTGCAGAAGCGCGGAATCTTGTAACCCTCTTTCTCACAGTGCATCAGCAACATGAAGGCATTCATGCCGTTGTATTCGCGTCCCGAAAGGTTACGGGGCCATGGCAGCGTGCCTTCGGTAAACCAGGGCTTCTTCCAGTCCTGACGGATGCTCTCGATTTTTTCAATCATCATTTCAGCGAACAGGTCCAGAGCCTTGTCCTCGCTGTTCGGCCCGTCGCTATGCTGTTTTCTGTATCCGGCCATATCGCTTACTGATTGAGGTTAGACGATTCCGCTACATACTGGGCCAGTTCTTCCGCCTTGCACGACACGTTCACTTTCCCATTGTATGCAGAAAGGCTCATTTCTCCCTTGGCTTCCACTTTCACGCCCGGCTGCAACCAGGCCTCGCGCTCCTTTCCAAAACAGAAGAAGCGCACCCATTGGTACTCGAACCCGTCTTCCACCTTCTCCGTGCTGAAGGCCGAAAACATCGTATAGGGCTGTTCTTTCTTGTCCCTCTTTTCCTCGATCTGCTGACCGACCTTGCCGCGGAACTCCATGACTCCCCTGACTGCATCCGCCGCATGGACATCCGCCGTTCCAATCTCACTGGCGAAGAGATTGAAGTAGATCCGGTCGCCCCGGTGTTTGAGGAACATTGTCCCTTGCACTTCGACCCGGGTGCCGTTCCGGTAGCTTCCTGTCTCCTCGCCGGCAGTTTCCTTGCTGACATCCACTTCGATGGGAGCAGTCTTCCTTTCGGTAGCAGAAATCATCACACGAAGCGGGAACACCAGGAACGATTTTCCTTCCTTGTTCGTGCGTATCGACGCATCACGTCCGATTACGCCGCATACTGTAACATTGCATTTGATCATCTTGATTGTCTTTTAATGTGAAACATGATTTCCCGACAAGCAGGATGTGGTTGATTGATCGTTGAGTTGAGAATGTACCGCCTCTAATCGGGTGCGCGTATCATGGCCCAGACCAGCCATCCGGCGAGAAGCAGCTGCACGCCCACGATGATGAGCGTGACCGTCAAGCCGAAAATCAGGTAGCAGGACAGGACATACAGAACAAGGTAGAACAGTCCGAACAGACCTCTGCATAGCTGTATCATCACGCATTTTATCATATCGCCTTGCATCTATCTTTTCAGATTCTCCGTCTGTCCCTGCTGTTGGGACATCCCTTGCTCAAAATTACGGGAAGCCGCTTCCGAAAGGATGACCGTATTCAGCATACCGGCTACACGCATCCGTTTGGCCTCTTCCGATAGCGAGCCGTTATTCAGCGTTACGGACAACCGATTCAGTTCGGCAGCAGTCAGTTCTCGTAACACCTTCAGCGAACCGTTGTCCGCCTTCAGGACGGCTTTCCCATTCTCACAGACGGTCAACTCGCAGCTCTTCATCTCCGGTACAAGCGGTTTCAAGTTGATTCGCCGTTTGTCCGCCGCTTCCGAAATGGCTTCCATCTGTTCCTGTTCATTCTTCCTGTCAATCTGTACGGCCAGGAGCATGAGTGAGCTGAAGGCGGTCATTGCCATCTCCACAACGGGATCGTTACATCCGGACATTCCCACGCCGCTATCCTCGGAGGAAAGCAGTTTTTTCATCCATCCGTCGGGTGAAATGCTTTTGTCTGCGGCAGGCTCCTCCAATCCCTTATATCGGGCCAGCAGGTCGTTTCCGTTATGCAGCACTTGCTGCCTGATATGCCCTTTCCGGGCAATTTCGGTCAGATACGCTGCCGGGTCAATCTCTCTCCGGGTTCCGTCTGCATAGAAGTTCGTTACCTCGAAATGCAGGTGTTTGCCCGTTGTCCGCGTACCCGTATTTCCTGATAGACCAAGCCTTTGACCGGCCTGGACCGTATCACCGGTCTTGACGGATATTTCCCCGAGGTGCATGTAGGTACACTGTACCTTGCTGCCGTCCTCACGGGCATATTCCACCGTCAGCGACTTGCCGCCGGGTGTATTCCTGTTCAGGTTCACTGCCACCACCTTGCCACCGTTCTCCGTTGCCAGCACCGCATCACCGTTACAGCGTATGTCGATGCCCTTGTGCATCTGTTGCCGGGTTCCATCCGTCGGGTCCTGGCGCATACCAAAAGGCGAAGTCACGAAAAGGAACTCCTTGCGTTCCACTGGAAACGAATAGTTTGTGCCTTGCGGTGCGTTTCCGGAAGTTCGGAGCGGATTGTTCTCCACCCCGAACTCCCGGCCTTGCCGGGTCATCTCCTGCATCACCTGCCGGTCATATTTCTGCAGGCCGTTCTGTTCGATGATCTTCTGCAGGTTCTCGGCATATTGTCCGCCCGAGGCATAACCCGCCTGTGCGATGCCTTCCGTCCATCCCTTGTAGTCATCCGGGGCAAGCGTGAAGCAGCGGGCATAGCGGCTGTTCTCTTTCAGGAAACGTGAATGGTGCTCGTAGGAATCACCGACGCTGTCATAGCTGCAGAACTTTTCGTTCGGACGGTCATCGGTATAAATCCCGTACCGGCCCCCTCCGGCAATCCATGCGGAAGTAGCCTTGATACCGAAATGGTTGTTTTCGTTCTTTGCCAGCCGGCTCTGCCCGTTGGAACTTTCCAGTATGCCTTGTGCCAGTGTCACCGAAGCTGGTATTCCGTATCGGCGCATCTGCTCCATGGCAAATTCTGCGTAGTTTGCTGCATATTCTTGATTCTTGCTCATATCCATATAGTTATCTGTGAATGCCTCTGTAGGATTCCTGTTCGGCATTCCGGTTTTCTTTCGCAATCATGTCCGTAATGACTACACGCTCGTCGGCACGGATGAACTCCGGCAGGTAGCTGTCAAGCAGGTTTGCCCGAAATTCCGCTGACTCTGTAAATCCGTACGGGACTCCGTCCCCTTTATTCAATGTCAGCCCCAGCAGCTCTGCACTGCGCACGGCATCTTCGTTGAAAAGCAGGTATTTGTTACCGCTCCGTACCAACTGCATGGCATCGGGATGCTTCTCCTTCAGCTCGTTCCATGCTTCTTGTTGTGGGGAAAGATTTTCTCTCTTGCTTTCCGGTCTTTCCAGTACTGTCGCTTCATTCTGTTGCTGTTCGGCCTCCTGCTCCTGTTTCTCCCCGGTATGTTTTTCCTCTGACCGGCTCTTTTGCAGCACGTCGGCAAACAGGGCGGCTGCCAGATGGCGTTTGTAGCCGTCCCGGTCTTCCGCTATCCACATCCGCTGCCACTGTTGCGGTGTGACACTTCTGGCCGGTGACTTTCTTCCGTCGATGGTGGCAACGCACTGGATGCCGTCCTGCTTGGTCTTGAATATCGAAACACGCTGGATACGGTTCAAGTCTATTTCCGGTGCTTCGCTGCCGAACAGGTCCACTTTCAGGTCAGGTTTGACTTCCGCCAGCGCATAATACTTGTGCGCCAGCTCCATCCGTACCTTGCCGATATTATCCATCGACTGCTTGAGCGTGGAGAAAAAACGGTTTATATCCTCCTTGTCAGGATAGATGCTGTACCCCGGTTTGTTTTCGGGTTTCAGATAGAGTGCCCAGCGTCTTTTGTCGTCCTGAATCATTTCCACCTGGTCAAACCCGATTTCGTTCGCCCGTTTGACGGCCGAGGACACATCAAGTGTGGACAGTTTCTCCATGGCCCAGTTTTTCAGCCTCGCCAGCGTGATCATCTTTTCGGCAAAATAGCTATCATCGGGATGGTAGCCCAGGGCACCGTCCGTATTGAAGAATCGTACCTGTTCGATGCCTTCCTTCTGTAGGGCCCGTGCGATGCGTCCCTTGTTCATGCCCGGTATCTCGTTGTCCACTTCCGTGGAAGCTCCGGCCGGAAGGATTACATCGGCCGTTTTCGCCTGCGGGTCGATGACCAGGACTATCTTTTTCGATTCCCTGTCCGGGTGCTGCCGGATTTCATTCGCCACAAAATAGTGTTTGGGCATCTGTTCCTGCATGGTCGAGGTGTCACGCCGGTTGCGTAGCGTGGCATATTCGATTTTCTCGCCGCGTTCCGCCTTGTTGATAACTTCGATGGCATTGTTTACGTCGCTTTCGATGGCAGCTACCAGATTAGGATTCTCCTTCAGTTCCCGGCACCAGTATTCCACTGTTTTCAGGCTTTCTTCCGACAATCGCGCCGGCAGACCCAGCTCCAGCATCTTGATACCCGAGGCCAGCTCCACGATCAGCCGTTCCTGTCGGATGGCATCCTCTGATGGGGCTACGCCTTTCTTCATCACCATGCCTTCACGTGCCAACCGCTGTTGGTGACCGGTAGCACTCACTATCTGCCGCAGGGCTTCCTGCACATAGTCATGGTAGTGTCCGAACTCCCTCTGTCGCGGCATATAGACCGCATCCTTGTCCGTTTCGTAGTGGGGCACACCGCTTCCGTCCGAACGTACCGGTACAAGGTTGTCACGCATCTTCAGCAGGAAGTCGTTGAAACGGATGCGCAACTGACGGTTGTCGCTCTCCGTATATCCTCTCTCCACGGCACTGCCGTAGCGTTTCAGGGCCGCTTCATAGCGTTCCTTGTCCACATAGGGCAATGTAGTCTGGTCAATGTTGAACAGCGTGCGGATTTCACGGTTATGCACACCTTTGTACAGTTTCTGTTCTTCCTCGCTCAGTTTCAGGTAGTCGCCCCGACTGATGATGAGTTCAGGATTGTTGCGATGGACATACCTGTTCCAATTGTAGAACAGGAATGGAACGCCTTGCTCATGCTCACGTACCGATACGCCTTGCGCCTTGGCATCGCTGAAGAGTGTGAACAGGTTGGTCTTGCAACCGTTCCTGTCCGAGTGCAATGCCATGAACAGGGCGTTGAACGCACTGACCGAAACACCCTTGGGATAAAAGAGCGGATATCCCTTTCCCGTTGCGTTGAGCCAGTGGCCTCCGGCATTCAAAGCTCCGCCCAAAGCCGCAGAAAGCAGGTCTATCTGTTTTTCTTCGGCTTTCTTTTCGATTTGCGATTTCTCTTTCATATCGTCTTTCTTTTGATGATTAGGATTATTGGATGCCCCTTGTCCGCACGATTGTCTCCTGCTGTCCATCCTCATAGTGTCGTGAGGCTGTCTGCCGGAGCTGGTCGCTCTTGGCAAGGACGGCATTTGCCAGGGTATTCAGCGGCAATGCTCCGGCATGGCAGGCTTCCGCTACTGTCGATGACAACTGGATGGTACAGGGTATCCGGTCTATCGTAGCTATCAGCGTCGATCCTTGCAGGACCGGATTTTCGATACGGGAATTCAACGGCTCGTCCGCATAGCGGCGGTACAGCGCAGCGTTTCGGCCTGTTACATTCAGTTTCCCTTCGTTCCGTTCCTGCAGGGCTTCGTTTCCAGCCTTGTTCAGCAGGTTTACACCTCCCAGACCGATCAGAAGCATCTTCAGCAGCGGATTACGCACGAACATGCCCGCTACGATACTCGCTATTGGCAGCAGGTTGTCACCGATACGAAGCGAGGGTGACTTGCCGGTGAAGATGCCCAGCAGTACATCGGGAAGCATGGCCATCACATAACCGAGGTTGCCGATGACATGTTCCATGCCGTCCAGTCCCAATGTGCCGAGAAGTCCGTCCCAGCCGTTCCCGTTCTGCGGTGTTGTCCGGGTGTCTTGTCCCGGCTGTTCCTGTGTTGCCGCTCTGTCGTCCGGATTGGCATTTTCCCGATTCTTTTCTTTCTCTTCTTCCATGGTTTCCTGCTGTTCTGCCACATTGGTTTCTGTTCCTTTTTGTGATTTCAAATCCCGCAGATAGGCTTCCTCCTGTCCGGGGGCAACGACCATCGGCACGTCCTTGTACCGTTGCGGACGTTGTTTCCACTGGTGCAGTACATCTGCCCAGGGTATGCCTGCGCCGGGGTTCTGCACCCATTCCGTGAAACTGAACTCCATGACAGGGATGGGTTGCTTCAACTGTCCGTTGGCTTCGCGGATAGCCTTGTTGTCTTTCACCGGCAACCGGTTTGCTTCCTTCCGAAAATCCTCGAAAACATTCCGCCCGCTTCCGAACACCCCTTTGCTGATGCACTGTTCCACTGAAAGGGATTCCGGTCTGTCAGGTTCAAGGCTGTCGGCTACCGTGGAGATGGCTATGTCCGCACCGACAAACTTAGCCAGTGTCGTCCATGAACCGGTACCGCCCATCATCAGGGTGTCGGCTGCCGCACCCAATACCTGACCGGCTCCTTTTTCCCATCCGTTCGGGCGGTACGCAGCCTCGCTCTGTGCCTCAATATCCTCGGCCATCGGCGAACGGTTCAGTGTCTGTGACAGTCCCAGCAGACTGGACTCTCCGGCCTTGCGGAGAATGTAGGCGGCTGACGATTGGGGTATCCGTTCCTTCACCAGCCGGTCAATCATCATGTCATTTACCCGGTGGTCCATATAGGCATAGGCCAGGTCGCAGCCGAGCTGTGCCGACAACTCATCGTAACGTGCCCGACCCACTTCCTTTATGACCGTATCACGCCATTGTCCGGCCATGTATGCCAGGTCGTGCTGCATCTTTTCCGAGCCGGCTATCTCCGTGCGGCACATCTCCACATAATCTTCTGTCGTCTTCGAGTTCCACTCACCGGTCACTTTGAGCTGCTGATACGGATCATGGAACGGCTGTGCCGATGATGCCATCATGCTCAGGATGCCGCTTGCCGAAGAAGAATACTCCTTCATTTCTTCCACCTGCCGCTGATGGAGGACTTCCCGCGTCTTTGACATGACCGGAGCGATATGGCAGTTGAAATAGTCGCTCATGAGGCGTTCCAACTCCGCAAACTCTCTGCTATGCTTGATTCCGTCCATTGTGTATCATATATTTATCCTGTTCATCAATAATTGTTCTTTCGTCTGTTCGATGGCCTGGTGGTAAACCTCCATCTGCTTGGGATAAAAGGCTTCCAGCCATGCGTCCTTTTCGATGTTGCCGTGGATGAACCGTATGGCTTGTTCCCGTTCGATCTCCACGGCTGTTTCTCCTTCTTCGCGGTTGTTGAACCAGGCTTTCGTCCACCACCTGATGCCGGCCCGGTCTGGATAGACCGTCACTGCCCGGGGAATGTCGAAGCTCTGGATGTCAATGTCCAGTTCCGCCAGCGGGTCGATGACATCTCCGCTTTTCAGGGCTTCGTCATAGAGTTTTTTTTTATGTCAACGCCCATGGTGGATAGGTACACATCGTGTCGCAGGGCAAGGTAATGCAGGAAGTCGGCGATGAGCAGATTCTGTACCTTGCAGGCAAGCGGCATGGCTTTCTGTCCCAGTCCGAGCGGATTGGCCATGCTCGGCATATTCTCGTAAAAGTACTCTTTGGCTGCACCCATCGTAAAGATGTGACGGAGCGATTGTTCCGTATGTGCTGGAAGTCGGTAGGCACCCCGCTGCAGGTCCTCTATGTAGTGGGGCAGGAAGCGCAACATCAGCTCCTCGATTTCCCGCCTGTCCGATTCATAGTCGGTAGGCAGACTCATCGCCATGCCGGTGAAGCCCGGCTGCTGCATGGCCCGAATGTTACCATAGAGCATGGTCAGAAATTCCAGCGGATTCAGCTCTTCACCTTTGAATTTCACGCCGATATGCAGCTTGTCACCGCTCAATGCGACCGTCTGCCCGGCTTTTACTCGCTGTCCGAACTGGGCGAATACATTCGACAGATGTCCGTAAGTCACTTCGTATTCTCCATAGCGGATGCTCTGGCAGATACCAAGTGCCGGGTCGTTTCCCACTCCCGAAACGATACCGCAGGCAACGGCTGCCAGCGTGTAGCACCGCACATCGAAGTCGATGCCGTGGTGGAAATATTCCTTGCCCGTCACCGGGTCGGTCTGCTCGCCGTAACCCAGCGACAGCTCCACATCCTTGCCCTGCCGTTCCTCGAAAGGCATACAGTATCCGCTTTCTGAGGAAAGGATCATTTCTTCTGTATATTTCATTGTCAATGCTTGTTGAATTGTCTTTTCTATCTTCTCATTCCTCCGCTATGTTTCTGTTCTTCCGCCGGAGGGTCGGGTGTCTGTACCCGTTGTGCATTACCTGTGTCAGGTGTGCGGAGTACACCGGCATTGTTGCCGATGAGCATCATTCCCAGGAATGCACCGGCAATCTTGCCCAACCAACCGAAACGGCCGAATATCAGGAACGCTGCCGCTACCAGTCCTGCCATATTCAGCCCCGACACTTTTCCTTGTCCGAGGTTGCGGAGAAAGTTACCGAGCATATCGGAGGCTCCTCCGTTGGCGGTCTGTTGCAGGAAGTTCGTTACGCCGTCCAGTTTTGAATGGATGCCTGTCATGGCATCACCGATGGCTCCTACAGTCTCTCCGGTCTTGTCTGTCAGTGCCTGCACGCTCTCTGCCGTGGTCGAAAGGGAGTCTGTTGCCTGTTCCCCGATGACTGCATCACTCACGATGCGCACCACGCTCTTGTCCGTCGTCAGTTTTTCCCAACCCACGTATCCGACTGCTCCGCCGACGGTGGCCGTCTTGATGGCCTGTCCTGCGCCCCGCAAGGTCTGCGAGGGGTGAAGGGCTGCATTGCCCATACTCTTGCCGGTGGTGACCGTTGCTTTTCCCATACCTTTTACGGCCTTGCCGCCGTATCTCAATAATGAATCCCAAAATCCCATACTGTCATTCTTTTTTTAAGGTCTAACATTCTTTCCTATCTGCCGCCAGCGTCGTTTGGCTGCATCCACGATACCGCGTTTGTCTGCTGCCGGGCGTGCCCCTTCGTCGATTTCACGCCAGACATCGCCCAGAGTGGTGTATTTCACCGCCTTGGTCAGCCGTTGAAGTTTCGTGTTCATGGTCTTGAGTTTCGGACGGATGCCGAAGACGATCTCCATCCGTTCCTTTTCTGTCATCTTGTTGTCCGAGAAACAGGCCGTCCGGATGTCGTTCACGACCTCCACGCTGTTCATGATCAACTCCCGGTATATCCGGTTGCGCTGTGCGGAGAGGGCGACGGCAAGCGCGTTGGCCGGACTGCGTCCCAGCTGTTTCGTAAAGTCCCCCATATTGTCCGTCAGTCTCGATACTTCGTAGTAGAATCCGTAGGTCTGTGCCGCATAACAGACAATGGAGCGGAAAGAGTCCAGGTAGTTGTTGAACTCCCGCTGCAGGTCGGTCGTGGCTTCCACTTCTTCCTTTGTCCACACGTGGCCGGTGGTCTGCATCAGCATGACCTTTTCCTGGTTCTTCAGTTCCTTCTCTGCCTTTTCCGTGTAGAGCAGAATCATGCTGGCAAGCACTGGGTCGTTCTGTGCCTGTACCTTGCCGATTCCAAAGCATAGCAGCAATAGGCTTATCCAGATAGTTCTTTTCATATCCGTTCATTTTTATCGTGCGAGAGCAGCCGCCCTGCGCCAGTGTGACAGGGCCATGCGTGCCACTTCGCCGTTGTCCCGGTCGAGCATGCCTGTCGTCACGTTGTTCCACATATCGTTTAGGGTATAGTAGCGTATGCTCAGATAGAGCAGGTGCAGCTTCCGGCTGAAAGCTGCCAGCTGGTCATTCAGTGCCCAGAGGGTCTTGCTGCGCTCTGCTCCGGTCAGCATGTTTTCCGTGCCGCCTTTGGCCACCGCATCGTTGAGAAGCGTGAACACGGAAACCAGTTCCGTTGCCGTTTCAATATACAGGTTGTTCATCCCGATGCTTGCCACAATACCCTGCGGATTGTTCCGGACCGCCTTGCATAGCTTGCCCAGCGTCAGAAATATCCGTACACCGTCGTTGTAGAGGTGTGTACAGGCTTTCAGTGACGAAGCATAGCCGCTGGCCGTCTTGAGATAGCTGTTGTACTGCTTTTCCCATTTGTGGATCCGGTTGAACTCGGCGGCGATGGTGTTCTGCAGCAGGGCTGTCTGTGTCTGACCTTTGATCTGCTTCTCGACCTGCTTGTTTATCAGGTCATTTCCTTCTGCCAGGGCTGTCCACTCCAGTGGATTGGAGGCTGCAACCTGGGCTTTGGCCGCCTGTGGAAGCAGACACACCGACAAGGCGAGTACAGTCAGGCTAATGATTCGTGATTTCATATATTCCCTTGTTTCGTTTATTGATTTCCACCCGTTCACGAATGACCGATACGATGTCCTCCCTGCGGCGGATGCCGATGAGATCCAAACGGGGTGTATTCCTGTCCATGGAGAGGATGCGCACCGTCTTCAGTCCGCAAAGCTGCTGCAGCAGGCTCTGGTGCTCCTGAAAGTCCACGATGCGGTACAGCTCCATATAGTCCACCTTACGGCAGAGAATGCCATGTTCACTGACAATCTGTTCCGTACCGATGCTGTAGCGGATTCTCCGCAGATAGATGTAGCGGTAGAGCAACAGCAGCGTCAGTACGGCGGCGGCAGATACGGCAGCGACGGTCAACGGAAGTCCCTCCATGCCGCCGTACACCCATGCTGCCGTACACAGCAGCAGTGTGGGCAGTTCGTCAATGATGAACTGTCCGGTGTGCGGCGTGTATGCCAAAGGACAGTTTGAAGAACGGTTTGTCTGCATGGTCTGATGTGTTTAGCGGTGAAAATGAGGTTGATAATCTTCTTTCATACCGGAAAGCGAGTTTGTAATGTCTATTTCCAGCCGGGCAAGATCTTCCCGGATTTTGTACATCTCCTGAAAGCCTTTGTCTGACATTCCCTGATCATTGACTTCAAAGGAAAATATCACTTTGTCCGCACGTTCAAGTCGTTTCCGTATGGCTTCGTGATCGGTTTCGTCATACAGTCCGCTTCGGATATGTTCGGGATTGACATCCGGTAAATCGGACAAGGCTCGATTGAGTGTTGCTTTACCGCTGATTTCCCAGTCGTCAGCATTTTTTTCCTCCGCTTGTATGCGCTTGCCGAGTAGCTGGTCGTTCCAGTCTTTATAGCCTTCTGCTGCAGATTCATAAATGATACATTCTCCAGATTCCAGAGGAGAAACAGAAGGTTCCTGAAGAGCCTTTTGGATAGCTTCCAGATTGTTTCTCATTCGCTCTAATTCTTCTTTGCTTGCCGAACCGTTGGCGCAGGCCATTTCATATTCATCCATACAGACCATCTTCTGCTCTTGCAGATAACCGTCATCGATATCCATTCTGTCATTCAGATTCGGGGTCTTGGTGTTGAGTCCCAAAGTGGATATGATTTTATTGAAATCAAAAGACTTAAGGGACAGTTCATATTGTATTTTATTGTTGGTGTAATCCTGAACTATCAGCTTGTCATCATTCGACAGACTGGTGGTAAAGTTCCTGCCGGAATGAGTGAATGCAAAATGAATGGCATAAATCTGCCCGGCACGGTCACGGTCGAAACAAAGGTGATGGAAGGCATGAGGATTGGCCTTTATCATTCCCTTAAATTGAAGTTGGCTTGGTGTTCCGCCGGTAGAAATGAATACTGCTTTTCTCAACTCCTTGTTCTGTGCCTGATGAAGCTGGTAATAAGCCATGGCATCATAGGCACTCTCAAACCAATAGATATGTCTTGCAGAAGCCGGAGGGGTTTGGGCTGGACTGGCAATCCACAGCCCCTCGCTTGAATTGCTTCCTTCGGCCTTGCCCTTGTAGCTGCCGCTTCCGTCCATACGCAGACGACCGCGCTCTTCCAGACCGACAATCTGCTCTGGATTCCTGGGCAGGGACAGCGGGAAGGCAAGGTTGGTGAATTGCAGGCCGTCTGCCCGGTGCCTGGTTGCCAGGAAGAAATCCCGGTGAAAGGCATACTGCGTATACAGGTCGATGCCGCGGTGCTTGAAGAAAGGATAGAACTTCTTCTGCGTTTCCCGATCCTGCGGATTGAACCTGTGGATGTCGTAGTCCGTCATCTGGAACGGTTTCACGTCCCGTTTGGGCTGGACAATCCGGGTTTCCCGCTCCGTGACGGGTATGTGCAGCAGTCTGTTGCAAACGAGGTTTACCAGCCTGTCCGGAGACATGCCGGCATGATACTCCGCAAAGAAGTGCGGATGCTCCTTGATGAAGGAGATGATGTTATACACTTTCTGCTGTTGTGCTTGGAAACAGCATTTCCCCTGTTGTGTCACAATGAACTTGTCTCCACGGATGCGTCTGCCTTCGTTGTCCAGACGGACATACGCAGGATAGCGCAAACCGTCCCGGCGGTTCAGGTGGTATCCCGCATCAATCAGTACGTCCTGTATGTTCAGTCGTTGCAGGAAGTCGTCGTAGGTAAGGTCTCCGTTTCTCATAGGTTTATCTTCCTCTTCTCATTTCGTTGATATCTTGGTTCATTTGCGCTTCAAAGTAACGGATGGCCACATCCCTCGGAGTGTCCACACCGGGTTTGAAGTACGGTCTCGGACCGCTGAAACATTCTCCGTGGAAATGCGGGCCGTGGTGATGATGATGGTGATGAAGGTCGTGGGCGGCCTCCGAGGCGACCACCGCACCGGCTGTAAGGGCGGCAAAGATTTTCACACCCAGTCCTTTGCTTGCTCCCGGGTGGGTCTTCATATCCACTTCGCTGAAAATCTTCGAGAACATCTTCATGCGGTGATAGTCGTCCACGGCAAGGAACTTGTCGTAGTCCTTTTGGCTGATCTCATGATTGATGATCTTTCCGTCTATGACAGCGGACATCTTGTATTTCCCTTCTGTCTCTGCCGGCTGTACGGCGATTTTGCTCACCTCGACCTCCCGACCATGTTTCTCCTCCCGGTACCAGCCCTTGTTCTCGTTCAGGTACTGGAGGTCACGTCCGTCCACGGCGGCACCGACCGTACCTTGTATGGAGGCTTGCTGGAGCGTAGCCTCTTCCGGCTGAAACAGATCCTGTTCCTGCCGTTGTCGCTCTTCCAGTTCCTGCTGCACTTCGGGATGCAGTCCGATGGCGATGCGGTCGCTGCTGTTGAGCTGTTCCAGGGTCACTTTCTCGGCATAATCCGCCCGTATGATGTCGTTCAGCAGTTCCAGACGCTTTTCTATGGGCTGCTCCTCGATGGAAGCTTTGACCAGTGTATGCACTTCCGCTTCCGTCAGGTCATAGACCATGTCGGCCTGTACGTTTTCTGACTGTACGGTCAGCGTCCGTTGCTCCGCGTCCACGATCAGGCCGTGTGAAGTAAGACATTCCGACCATTTCTCGTTGGAGAAATAGACAGGAGAGGCTATCAGTTTCTTGTAGGGACGTGCCGGTTCCGTACTGCGCGGACGGCTGACAAGCGGTGTGATGGCCGCTTGTAGATTCTGAAGCACGTCCTGCTCTCTGGCAGGAGGTTCCGCCTGACGACCTTTGTAGTAGAATCCGTAGCCGCCCGATTGCAGCTCACCGGGTTTCATGCGTCCGTCGGGTCCTTCGGGTACGATGGAGGGGCCTGGAAAGAACAGCTGTCCGCCGACCCTGCGCAGGTGGAACCCCCATTGATGGCGTGGAGTCCAGCCGAGGAACGGCGGAGGCATGCCCAGCCGTCCCAGATGACCGTACTCACCGATGCCGATGCGGTAGCCGTGCAGCCCCATCGCCACACGCCCGTTGGCATTGCGGGCATGGACAAAGTTCTTGGGCATGTAGAAGTCTTTGCCGATGATGCTCGTAAGCACATTGTAGGCTTTCTTGTTGGCCGTATTGGTTCCCCAGTCCGTCAGGGCCAGCATCTGACGTTCGGTGATCGGATAGACCAACAACGGCGAATCATGTCCCTGCACGATCAGCCGGTAGCCGCCTCCGTCAAACGCAACATGGGCCTGTAGCCCGTTGCGCAACAGTATGCTGTGCATTTCGGGCTGCAAGTCCATCTGCCGGGGGTTGGTATTTGTTCGTATCGCCATAGTCTGATGTTATGATGTTGGTTTGTCAAGCGTCGCCGCGTTCCAGGGCTTCCTCCAGCTGTCCGTCCTTGAAGCGGACGAAGGCGGCTGCGGAGTCTTCGCCTACCGTGAGGCCTTTGTCTGCGCAGTAGTCCACATATTCCTCCTGCCACTCGGCGGAGTAATGGTTGACATAGTCGAGCCAGCCGTATTCACCGCTTTGCATTTTCTCGACAAGAATCTCTTCGGGGTAATATTTCTGTTGTGCCATACTTTTTTGATTGGTCAGGTTCTACTTATGAAGGCCGGCTGCACGGTTACGTTCACCGCTCTTCTTCTGTTCGTTCCACAGTTCTTCGGTGTATTCCTCCTCGGGGACATAATCAAGGTTGCCGTCGTCGTCCATCACCCAGCAGCCGTAGCAGCCGAAGGTGTATTTGTCCCATTCCCTCTTGGGCTGTTCTTTCCATTTTTGCGCGTCGCCAGCACAGAAACGGATGCCGGTTTTGTTATGCAGGTCGATACCTACCGTGACAGGTTCGCCTTCCACCGCTACTGTCAGCGGCTCACCATGCTGCATGCCGTTCACTTCCACCGTACCGAGGTGCATCATTCCGGCCAGCACTTTCAGGTTGCGGGCGATGATGGGGGTCGGGACATACATTACCTGTTTGGTCCCTTCGTCAATCTGTACGAATGACTTGCTGCGGCGTCCGTCCGCCATCTCCACGTCAGCGATGATGGTCTTGCCTTCCAGCAGCTTTTTCTGCTGGTTCCCGTCATAGCGTTCCAACGGTGAGGACTTCAGTGCGGGATAGAAGACTACATCCACCGCTCCGCTATCCATGCGGATAAAGGCAAAGCGGCTGCGGCTCTCGATGGTTTCGCCGTTCTCGTCGGTCACACGTACGGGCAGTACCGGTGAATAGCCGCCTCTCCCGATTTCTTCGAGTACACGCATGGGTAGGTCTTCGATCATCTCTTGTGTGAGACCGAAACGGGCCAGTGTCTGATAAGGCAGTTCGTTGAACTCAAAATGCTCTTGTTTCATATTCCAAATAATATTATAAAGTTATATTACGCAAATATAGAGCGATTCTGTTCTGAGAGTTAATAAGTGGCTATATAAGTGATTAAAAAGTACGAAATTCAATATTTGGAATATGATTTAAAGTAAATAATCATATTTCAAATGCTAAAACGTACCATATTTAAAAGGAAATTTTCCGATAGCAGGAGATGAGTAGGACAAGCATGCTATCTTTGCCGTTATGAGAAAATTTTTATGGTTGGTGGCGGCGAATGTCTGTTTGTGTGCAGCTCCTGTCAAAGCACAATTCAATACCGTCGCTGCCGTTCCTGCACGCTACAAGGTAGAGGTGTCAGGTATGGGTACGGAACCTACATGGCCGGTTTGCGGAAACGGGATTTCCACAGAAGAAATCTCCAAAGATACCCCGGCATCAGAAGATATGGATAAGAAGAAATGGATGGAACGTTATATGAGCGTAAGCTATCCGCTGCGCCGTATCAAGGTTACTTCGCCTTACGGCTACCGCAAGGACCCGTTTACCGGGAAAAGAAAGTTTCATGGTGGACTGGACTTGCATGCCCGGGGCGATGAAGTGATGGCCATGATGTCCGGTCGGGTCATCAAGGTCGGCCAGGACAAGATTTCCGGCAAATATGTCACGCTGCGGCATGGCAGGTATACCGTCAGTTACTGCCATTTGTCGAAGATTCTTGTCGTCAGGGGCACGATGGTCCGTCCGCGTGATGTGGTCGGTATCACAGGTTCTACAGGGCGCAGTACCGGCGAACACCTGCACATCACCTGCAAGATGGACGGCAGGAGTGTCAATCCTTCTGTGATGCTCGACTACATCCGCTCCATCCGTCAGGAATGTGTGACAGCCTTGGCTGGAATGTAAAATCCGCTTTCAGGTATGATTTTCATTGCTGACGTATTTTCCCGTTTGGCAATGATATAAGAATGGTCTTTTCTTTATACCTTTACAACGATTTACAAAGATAGGCGTAGAAATGGAAATAGTCAATTTGTTGGAAGCCAAGTCAAGGATAGAATTGCGTGAATGACTGATTCAAAATCATCGTATAGAAACAGAGTGTTGGGTGGTTGTGAAATGTAGCAGATCCAAAGATGACAGAACATTTCGGTACATTGATGCAGTGGAGGAGACCCTATGCTTTGGCTGGATTGACAGCATGACCAAGAGAATGGATGATGGTAGGACGGTACAGAAACTCTGTCCGCGAAAAGCAAAAAGCATTTGGTCGGAGCTAAATAAGGAAAGGTGCCGAAGAATGGAGCGACTCGGATTGATGACAGATGCAGGAAGAGCCGTACTGCCTGATATGTCAGACAACAGTTTTCAGTCCAAGACACATGGTAAGATTTTAGAATCACTACATAACAGCCTCTCTCTTGACAGGAAGAAAAAAAGAATTGTTAATATAATCCATTGAGAATGAATGTTTAAAAATAAAAATAGATTGACGGTAATGTCCTAAATTCCCAAGGAGAGCATTATATTAAGCTGCAACAAAATCACTTTTTATAGGAACCTTAGGATGTATCAACAATATGCTGCAACGCAATAAAGAAAATCGGGAGTTGCGCAAGCGAAACCGGGAACGGATGACAGACACCTACCACCAGCTGCTGGATATAGGGAAAAGTACAGTTCTTTCACAGGTGACGGTGGATAAGATGGAGGACATCCGCAAGAAGACTCAGGAAAAGGAAGAACTGGATAAAGCAGTCTATTTTAAGAAGATGCTTTATTTAGCTTTGGGAATGGCACTGATTCTTCTCTTGGTATGGCTACTTGTTTTAAGAAAAGCCTTATTCAACAGTTGAATGTCAGTAATGCTTGCTATATTTGCAACAGTTTAAAAAGATTTAGTATGGAAAGTCTGAGAACAAGAATCATTGATGTGCAGCGGAAACCAACCAAATGTCCGCAATGTGGTGAGCGTGTCGTGGAGATCATCTATGGTACCGGAGAGATGACTCCTATCGAATTTGTGCTTGAATACAGAAGAGAAGGAATGGTAGGTGGTGACTACATACCACGGAATCCACCTATATGGGCATGCTCCTGCTGTGGAAAGCGTTTCCGGAAAGTCCTTCCGGACGGAACACCAGCACCTGTCAAAGTAAAAATGCTACAGAACTTACGAAAGAAACCTGCTTCACTTATTCACTGGACTGATTCATCACAAGAGGTACGGCTGGATTCCGAATCCCACCATCGCTATCTGGTCACTGTTACTACAGAACTGGGTGAGACGGAAACACTGAATGTATCGGCCAAGAATGAGAAAGAAGCAGTAGAACTGGCAAGTAGCTTGGTGGTAGAAGGAATGGTTGGAGTTAAAGGCATCTTCTGCTTAAAGACTTCCGTAGAAGAGATACCACTGCAAAAATAGTGTTATCGTGATATCTGTCTGACTCATGAAAAATGCCTTTTATGCGTTGCCGACAAAACAAATTCTCCCAGTAACAGAGTGGCGAAACTGCCTATCCATAGATAGTAGCCAACGTATAGATGAAAATTCTTAACTCCGCATTTATGGAACTCGGTTGTTTTACAGTCCTTGTCATTTTCCGCATATTTTTACATGCTGATTTTATACCTTCAATGATAGTATGGCATAATCTCTCGTCCTTACAGATTCCCTCCTGATGATATGCAGGATTCTTATCTAAAGTCGTGGTGTAGATTGTCAAAGATATGGATGATATGCTATGATCCATATCTTTGACAAACAGGCTTAACTCGATCCGTTTGCCTACAGATGTACCAGGCAGTTTCTCAATTCGAATGACTTCTTGATTGGCTTTTCCATAACTTGTCTGTATTGCATATATTTCTATCAACGACCTTGACTGCGTTACAATGTCCGGTTCAGCAATGTGGCCAAGGGATAGACATACTGATTGTACGTCTTTAGTTTCTTCAGATTCACTACCTGTCCGGCATAGGGGTTGGTACATTCGCTGTAAAAGAACACATCTGTGAAACCGGCATGTTCTTCTACGGTTTCTCCAGCCAACGGAATCTCTTCCACATCAAACCGCTCCAAAGGTAGTTCCTCCAGACTGGCCGGCTCCGTTTTGCCCAACAGATTCAAGTTGCGGTTAAACAGCACGTATCCCTGCTTCCTGTAATCCACACGCATACCATACGGTCGTTCCACAAGGAAGGCATCAGCAGCCTTCTTCACATACTCTTTCATGATTTCCAAATTAGATTTCTGCAAAATTACACCTTTGTCCCGAAATGGCATCCAATATAGGAATGCAAATTCAACAGGATTGATTTTTTACCAGTTGTTTCCTAAAACAGGTCTGCATTGCCTTCCAGAATGGCCATATAATAGGTACTTCCTTCATGGTAATGCTGAATGATTTTCTGTTCGCGCATCAGATGAAGAAGGGCTATGCAAAGACGTGTACTGTCCATACACAGTTCCATCTGGATTGCATAGCTGCAGGTCGTGTTTTGTCGGATATACGCATACACCTCCTGACTGTCTTTTCTGATTTCATCCTTGCCTGGTAACATACACTTGCCTGTCTTTTTTCTGTTTCAATCAATATCCGGCCATGCTATGCGACCAAATGCTGATAAGATTGAATTCGTTTATTTTCCCTTCATTCCATGTCCGTCATCTCCTGACCGTTCATAAATCAAGTGCAGCATGTCCTTTCCACGGTAGGTGACTGTATGTTCGCCACATAGGGACATGTCCAACCTTTCTGCCACGCGGATGGATGCCTCGTTCTCGGGTCTGATACTACAACAGACGGATGGCAGCTCCAGCTGACGGAAGGCATAGTCCAGACACGCACGGGCGGCTTCCAGTGCGTAGCCATGGTGCCAGTAGGCGTTGTCGAGGATATATCCGAGTTCCACCCTTTCTTCCCCGTTAATGGTACTTTTCAACAGACCGGCCTGTCCGATCAGCGTCCCGTTCTCCTTTAGGCAGAGGGCGTAGTATCCGATGCCGTCCTTGTGGTATCTGACGAGCTGTCTGTTTATCCATTTGCGGACATCACCCTTTGCGAAGCCGTGTTCCCAGGCATACATCACTTCCTGCTTTTTCATTATTGAATGCAGTGCGTTCACATCCTTGCCGGTTAACCGGCGGATGACCAGCCGTTCCGTTTCCGTCACCACCAGCGACTCGGAATAGGTCTTTATCTCAAAACCGTCCTCTTTCCATCCCTTTACAAGGTCGCATACAATCTCATTGGCCAGCCCGAAGCATCTTTCGTCCGGTATGACCCGTATAAGAAACGCATCATACACTTCCTTCAGAACCCATCCTGTGATTTCCTGCAAGTGCCTTTCCTCGGGGATGAAGTTCTTGTCTTGCATGAAGTCGCTGATATGATTCTCCAACAGCTTCTCCACCTCATAACGGATGTCGTCTTCCAGTTCTGAAAACGCCATGTCTCCGGTCTCGAAACTTTCCAACAGGCTGTCCACCTCACAGCTGTCCGGAATCTCGTTTTTCATCTCCAGTATCTCCTGCGCATACTTTCCCGAATCCTTATCCTGATATAGTAAGGCATATCGTTCGAGCAGTTCACCGTCCTGACTGCTCATGGGGTATTTGGATATGATTTTCTCTATCTCGTTGCAGCGTTCCATATCCGCCTGTACATCCTGAGGCAAGGAAAGACACACCTTGCATACATGTTGCGCATGTCTTTTGCCGGAGAATTTTTCGTTGGGCAGATATTCACCGCAGATGTGGCAATAATGGCCTTGATTCTTCTTCTTTTTCGCCATGTTTCGTTATTCAATTTCCTGTTTGCAAGTTTCCAGTCAATCACTTTCGGGGAAATTTCGATGATACCTTGGTTTGTCTGAACCAGCTTTTACCTCTCTCTATTCCTTTTTTAGTACCCTTATTCCCAGACATTTTACCCATAATATGATATATTTACGTTGCGCAAATAGAATACGCAGTACAAATATATTCAATACTTCGGTAAAAATTTACCGAAGTATTTGAATCAGTAGTTAAAAATAAGGTAGAGAAATGCGATGGCTACCTTTCCCATCGTATGAATTAGCAGTCCGCAAGTTGAGCGACACTTACTAGCTCTTTGAATATTTGTTTTTTCGTTCAGCCAACTGAAGAGTGCCTCGATTGGTTCCCTGATAGATGAAACGGCTTGAGAATAAAGGTCATCAGCAGCCTTGCTTCTCCGTTTTTCTTCCTCCGAAGCCCCTTTGACGGACTTGACGGGAGCGTAGAACTCATTAGCTCTATCGCTTCTTTCCCTCTCCCAGTAGTCACTGCTTCGGTATATCTTGTCAGCGAAGATCTTCTTGTTGAAAAGCCCCGGCATGCATTCGCTCTGAAAGACCTTCAGGTCATTCTCGGATGCAGGTGACAGTGCTATCTGGCACGGATGAGGAAGATGTCCTTTCCTGCGATAACCTACCACATGAAGCTTTAGTCCATGATAGTACAGGTTCTTGGTGGAACAATATCCTTTGTCAGTGATATCCTTGGCGACCTTGCCTTTACGGTTTCTTCCGCAGCACGTGATTATCGGCATCGAGTCAACAATAACGGTATCCTCCTGACAATCAGAAGGCTTGAACATACTTAATAACTGCGAGGACAGTTCCGAAACAGCACTGGCCATCCTATTGAGACGGTAATTGAATGTCTGATAGGACACCAAGTTTGGAAACCAGTCGCGCAAGTACTCTTTAGCGAAATTGTGAATATCCTTGATGAAGGTGTACTTCTGCTCATAACCGACAAAGAAATAAATTGTAAGAATTTCCTCGTCGGAGAACAATGGTTTCGAATTATTGCTATATCTTTGGCAATGGTATTTGAGACATTGTTCGTACATATCGCAGATATACATATAGATTTTTATTAGTCTATACTCTTTGTCCTTGGGAATCATAACAAGCAAAAAATAGGGGTATTTTTTACTTTAAGTTAATGATTTTCAAGGACTTTTGCAAGTATATTATCCCTTAATTTTAAAATATTTACAACTAATTTCGAGGATTTAATGACCTCGGTTAAACTTATAAATCACAGCAGTTCAACTGCTGATTGGAATTAGTTATAATCAACCAAGGTTTGTTGAACAAGCCATGGAGCCAAGAACAATCCTATTAATGTCATACAAAGGGCTATCAATGTAAACATGAGAAATCCCCAATACCAAATTTGACTATCGGAAATCCATTGTCCTTTCTTCTCTTTCTTCGCTTCTTTCAGTGTATCTATAGATTTTTTGATGTCTTTATGGCATCGCCAATAGTATCCTGTACCTTGTTCTTTTACTTTCTATTTTGTTCCATCATCCAAGACAGGATAAACTTTAATGCTTAAAGCATTCACCGATTCAGCCATTTTCTTTAGTTCTTGAAGGTTCATTCCAAGTTACTCATTTGCTTATTGACTTAATTGCTGATAACCTGAACCTGCCTTGACAATTCTATGATTTCACAAAGTTTCTGTTCTTCCCAACCTTTTGAGGTGGATCCAGGAGCCTCATTTGTTCTTTGTGTTGTCATTTCCGATTCATGACTATACTTGTTCTTCATCCGCTCTCATCCGCTCTAATAAAACTTCTTTCAAATTGTCATTTTTGTCTAGGTTGAGCTTGCTTCTTATGCTTGAGCGCTGACTTGTAATGTTGCCGCTACTTCTATGCAGTATTTCACATATCTGACTGACTGTCTTATCCTGCACAATCAGTCGGCAGATGCTTAACTCAGATGGGGATAGTTCTGGAAATATGGTCCGGAGCACTTCAATGTAGCTCTTTTCTTCTTTCATGTGTGAAGTAATGGCTGCATAGAGGTTCTTTTTTGTCTTTTCCCCCAATATGCTTAGCAGCGAACCGTTCTTTTCTTCCGTATTGTCATTGTTTGCGAGCTCGGCAAATGCAAACAGCTCTTTTCTGCTCATCTGAAGCGATTTTAAGAGGGAGGCCTCTTCTGCCTTCAGGATATTGTATTCCTTCTGAAGGGAATTGATGTTTTTATTTAACAGCCGTCCCAGTATTGCTACCATACTATATATAATGATTATCAAAGGGAGAAAAGAGGTCAAAAAAGGTCCATGCGTGACAACAACACAGGCTATATATGAAGCAACAGCTAATATGGATAACTGGATGGATACTTTATACATATATGCGCAGTTAGCAATCATGATATATAATATTGATATTACCATATTACTCATAATGAGTAATCGTTGAAAAGAGTAATCATTATAAATAGAACAATAGATTATTTCTATACATGTTTCTATATGTATAACGATTAAGATGGAAGAAAACGCTGTATTGATATTGATTTTCTTTGTGGAGTAAAGTGTAGTAAACACCACCAATGCCGCAAACTGAATCGCATTCATATAATAGTACAGTGTTCCCGGGAATGGTATACTGAAGGTGTAAGTTGGAATACAGAGAAATACAATGCCTAAGAAAAGAAGGAATACGTTCTTTTGCTGATGTTCCATCATAGTACCTTCTTCTATCGAATTATCAATAAGCTGTCGATATACGGTTCCTACTGTCATAATTAATCGATTTTCAGTTGTTAATGTATATGTTTATTTTTATTAGGTGCAAATATAATTAGTTTTTTTATTGAAAACCAAATATTTATCTATAATATGTAATCATTATAAGTATTCGAGGTTTAATCGGATAATTAGGGTAAGTATGCAACATAAAGTATATAAAGTGCCATAAGTATCATGAAATTGATAAGATAAGCATTATAATTATATACTACTATTATTATAAGTATAAATAAGTAGATATGACCAGTAAATCAAGTATTATGCCATAAAACTTTAAGTGTAAACAAGTATAAAATAGTTGTTTGGCTCTTTGTTGGGGAGAAAAATCGGAGTTAATTTTGCACTCGAAATAGATAACGAATGTATAATATATTAGTATGAACAGAAATTTGACAACCTTATTATGTGGCTTGATTGTTGCACTCTATTCTATATATGGTGCGAACATGTTACATGCGCAGGTTCAGAAAGATTCTGTCCGAATTTTCTTTTATCAAGGGAGAGCTGATCTTGATATGAAATTAAGAAGCAACAAATTGGAGTTGGAGCGTCTGTTGGAATTGTGTTCGTCAATTGAGGATACTACTTTGTATTATAATAATATATCTATCAAAGGGTGGACTTCTCCGGAAGGGGGCATATCAATAAATAGCAGTCTTTCGAAAAAACGAGCAGATGCGATTATTGAATTTCTTTCAACCAATGTGCAGAAAAAAATAAGCACAATTGACGTGCATTTTAAAGGAAGTGACTGGAATCGACTTCTGGATTTGGTTAGAAGGGATAAAGGCATTCCATTTCAAGCAGAAGCAATTAACATTGTGGAACAGTTGATGATTTTGGATGAAGCGGAGAAGTATAAATACTTTGATGAAATTAGAACTCTACATAGTGGTAGGATCTATGCTTATCTATATCAAAAAGTTTTTCCTGAACTACGTTCCACTATTATTCAGTTTGCAAAAGAAAGAAAACCTTGTGCATCCGTTTTCATGCCCGATACGGTTTATATCCATGTTACGGATACAGTCTATATACCAGTCAAAGAAATAGAATGCGATACCATTTACGTTCCGGTAATTGCTAATAAGAAACCGTTCTACATGGCTATAAAAACCAATTTGACATACGATGCATTGTTGATTCCGAATATCGGAATTGAATTCTATCTTGGTAAAAAATGGTCAGCCAGTTTGAATTGGATGTATGCTTGGTGGAAAAGTGATCGTAAGCATAACTATTGGCGTACCTATGGCGGTGATTTTGAGATAAGACGTTGGCTGGGCAAAAAGTCTGACATAAAACCTCTAAGCGGACATCATTTAGGTGTATACGCTCAGATGTTAACTTATGATTTCGAATTGGGTGGCCGTGGTTATCTGGGTGATAAATGGACCTATGGATGTGGTGTAAGTTATGGTTACTCTCTTCCACTGACCTCACGCCTAAATATGGATTTCACATTGGGTCTAGGCTATTTAGGTGGCATTTACAAAGAATATCTTCCTATTGATGATCACTATGTATGGCAGAAAACTCGCAGGATGAATTGGTTCGGTCCGACAAAAGCAGAAATATCTCTAGTTTGGTTGATTGGAAGAGGCAACAAAAATGCACAGAAAGGAGGTATAAGATGAGAATGGGTATCATTTCGATATTGTTTTGCTCTTGTCTCTTGTCTCTTGTCTCTTGTGAGCATAAAGACTTGTGTTATAGTCATCCACATGACCAAGAGGTAAGAATCCTTTTTGATTGGAGCAATATTCGCGAGGAGAATATTCCGAAAGTGGTTGCTGTCGTCTTTCGTAATGAAGAAACAAATACTGTCGTAGAATTTGCCTTGCCACCGGAAGGTGGTATAGTAATGATTCCTAATGGAGCGTATGAGTTTACAGCCTATAATGTGGGTCAATATGGAAACATCTTTAAGGAGACAGATGCAGGCAAAATAGTAACGACTCCTGTTTCTCGCAAATTGAAAGGAATATATTATGAGGCTCCTGATTTTTTGTGCTTGGAGAACCTAAGGGTTGCGCTTACAGATTCCGAAACGTCCAGGTTGATAACGGCAAAACCCATCAGACGAACAGCAAGGGTGGACTATAGGATAAATGGCATTGAAAGGTTGGAAAAAGCAGATGCTATCTATGCTGTACTGTCGGGATGTTCAGCCGAATTGGAACTCTATACCGGATGTTGTGTGGAAAGGCATGAAGATGGAATACAGCATAATATAGTATTTGAAGTAGATAAATGGAAGCAGCAAGGATGGTTCTATATGTTTGGAGGCGGATTCACCCCTGAAAATAGAAGAACGAGCGAACATGTCCACATTCTGTCTATATACGCAGTGTATAAGGATAATAAATACAAAAAGTTAGATATTGATGTGACACAACAGATACATTGCGAGAATCCGATAGGTTTACCCATGGAGGATTTTAGTATTGTAGTTGATTTAAATTTGGCACATCCCGATGGTGGTGATGACACCGATGACACTGAAGGTTTTTTCGATCCGGAAGTTGAAGGTTGGGAAGACATTGAAATAGATATTCCATTGTAGAATAATAATTTTTTAATTAAACAATAAGAAACGCAAAATTATGAAAAAAAAGAGCTTTTACATTCTTGCATTGGCTGCATTGGCAGTAAGTTGTACTAACGATGAGTTGACGACCAACGAAACTAACGCCGTTGTAGGTTTTCACGCACTGACATCGGGAGTAACCACCAGAGCTGTCAACGAAACCAATAGTGTTAACCTTAAAGACAGTCCGTTTGATGTCTATGCTTTCACAGAGACTGATGGCAAACTGTTCATAGGAAAAAGCCTGAGCGAATCCGATTACGAATTAAGCCAGGGTGTTGAAATCCGACACAATGGTTCTGCGTGGGATTATGCTAACCCGGCAGACAAGGCATACTGGCCTACGGACAAAAAACTGAATTTCTTTGCATTCCATCCACAACCAGACCCTAGCGGAGGATATAGCGTGGAGGTCTTTTCTGCCTCAAAACAAGTGGTGCGTTATTCTGTACCTACCAATGCTAAATTTCAGAAAGACTTGATGTACGCCATTTCACGAGGGGTGGACAAAAATACGAACGCAGGAAAGGTTAAGATATTATTCAAACATGCACTCTCACAGGCATGCTTCAAAGCAAAAACAGAAATGGAATCCATGAGAGTTGATGTTGAAGATATCCAGATCCACAACATTGCTGTTGATGGTGACTTGACATTACCACAGACTGGTACAGATATTTCCATGAAAGATTGGGATACTCAAGAAAAGAAACACATCGCGTTTGAACCGAAGAACCTTGAAACTCCGATTATGGAAATTGGAACAGAAGCCAAAGAATTAACTGGCAAGATGTATTTGCCGCAGGAACTTACAAAGTGGACTCCGGAAACTAAGACGATTGATCAGGCAAATCAAGAAAAGCAAAGTTATCTTTCAGTTTTGTGTAAAATTAAGCAAAATGGGGTTTATCTGTGGGGTAGTGAAGATAAGGCTTGGAGACTATTCGTTCCTTTTGGTGTAAAATGGGAACCGGGTAAGAGATATGTATATACGCTGATCTTCGGTGGTGGATATAAAGATGACGGTACCCAGGTTCTTGATCAGATTAAATGGGAAGTTGAAGAGATGCCTTGGCAAGACGCTCCATACGATGTGAATGCAGACATAAATGTAAATGTCAACTAATGGTTAGGTTACATAGCTCTTACAAAGTAGGGGCTATGTTTTTACATAAGAATCCATTATATCTAACTCAAATGATTTACTCTAATATTGATAGATATTATAGTATTTTCAC
>NZ_JAJKHN010000055.1:0-45442 GCF_020982715.1 Bacteroides sp. 1_1_30 | reverse complement strand
CAAGCAACATTTCTTTCCAGAATTACATATTTGATGTAAAAACACTACAAAAACAATGGATTATAATTAAGTTCTGATAGAACTTATCTAAGTGTAAAAAGTGAGTTTAAATGTTTTAGGGCTATTTAATAATTTAAAAAGAGATTTATGAAGAAAAAATTAGCGCTGCTATTTGGATACCTTTTTATAGGTATCGGGCTGATAACAGCTCAAACGCAGAAAGTCACGGGGACAGTTATTTCCGATGATGACAAACAACCTGTTGTAGGGGCTTCAATTGTTGTAAAAGGCACTAACTTAGGTACAATAACAGACATAGACGGGCATTTCACATTATTGAATGTGCCAAATTCAGCAAAAATATTACAAATCTCTTATATCGGTATGAAAACGGAGTCGGTTTCTGTTCAACCGACTGTTAGAGTTATCTTAAAGTCTGATACACAACTGATGGATGAAGTTGTTGTGGTAGGTTACGGATCAGCAAAGAAACTAGGGTCTGTAGTCGGTTCGGTAACAACGGTAAATAATAGCAAGATAGCCAATAGACCGGTTGCTAATGCCGGAGATGCATTACAAGGTCAAGTTGCCGGTTTACAAGTATTTACTCCCAGTGGAGAACCAAGTGGAAGTGTTGTAATGCGATTGCGTGGAGTCAGCTCGATCAATTCAAATACAGAACCTCTTTTTATTCTCGACGGCTCACCTATATCATCCGGAGCATTTACAGCATTAAATCCGAACGACATCGAAAGCATGACCGTATTGAAAGATGCTTCCTCAACAGCTATATATGGTTCTCGTGCTGCTAACGGGGTAGTAATAATGACTAGCAAGAAAGGAAAAATGGGACAGAAAGCCCGTGTTAGTATCAATGCGCAATATGGCTGGTCGAGAATGACTGGGGATAACATAGAGATGATGAATACCGAACAATGGCTTAACCTGCAGGAAATGCTGGACCCGGGAAAAGCATACGATACTACATTTCAAAAACGGAAAAAGTTCTATATAGATAATGGTATATCTACAGATTGGGCGGATGTCTTCTTCGGAGATGCAGCTCCTACACAACAATATGATGTAAATGTGGTCGGTGGTTCCGAAGGTATCAACTATTATATTTCATTTGGACATTATGATACAGAGGGGATTATGGATGATTCCTCATTGCGCCGTGAGACTTTGCGCAGTAATGTGGAAGTAAAGGTGACCGGCTGGCTGAAAGCCGGGATTAACGTGAACCTTTCCTATCAGAAATATAACACGACAACTTTCGGAACGGAAGCTAATAGCGTTTATAATAAAGCGTATGCTGCCCGTATTTATCGTCCTGACCAAACAATAAACGAGATATTGACAGACGAAGAAGGCAACTTTACAGGCTATGGAAAACGATTGGACTATTTTGACGATATGGGATATTATAATCCGTATTACTTGGCAGAACTTCAACCGAATGACCGGAGTACGGTACGTATCAATGGCAATACCTTCTTTAATATAAACCCAATAAAAGGATTGAATATACGTACCTCGCAGGCAGTAGATGCCTTTGATTATCGTAACTCCCATAAAGCCTATCCGGAAGGCCCTTTTGAAGGGGCAGGGGTGGCGTCCGAGTCTTTCGAACGTTATTATTCATTTACTTTCACCAATACGGCGGAATATAAGTTCAGTCTGTCAGACAAGCATCTTTTTACCGTGTTGGCCGGTCAGGAGTCCATTATCACAAAGAATGAGAATTTCTCGGCAACTTCTAAAAAAATGGTAGACTCACGAATGATGCTGATGGCAGCTGGAGCAGAGTCAGAAGTGCCGATACATTCGATGTATGAGAAGGTTTTCAATTCTTATTTCGGCACAATCAGTTATAGTTTCGCTGATCGCTATTATGTCGATTTGGCAGCACGGCGGGACGGTTCTTCTCTGTTTGCCAAAAACAACCAGTGGGCAAACTTTTATTCTTTGGGAGCCATGTGGGATATGAGAAAAGAGAATTTCCTGCAGAACGTTTCATGGTTGAACAGTTTACAGTTGAAAGTGAGCTATGGAACAACTGGTAATTCCGGTATCAGCGCCTATAATGCGTTGGCATTGGTCGGCTCCGGTTTGCTGTATAACGGACAACCGGGTATTGCTCCTTCTACCGTCGGAAATGATAACCTGACATGGGAAAGCATGAAAACACTGAATGTAGGCATCAGTACAAGAGTGTTTGACCGCTTTTCTGTAGAACTGGAATTTTATAACCGTCAGACGGACGATATGTTGATGGGTTATCCATTGTCATACACTACCGGACATGGTAGTAGTGTGGAAAATGTAGCAAGTATGCGTAATCGTGGTTTCGATATTACTCTGGGAGTGGATATTCTGAAAACGAGAGATTTCTCATGGAGTGTCTCCGGAAACCTGAATTATAATAAGAATGAAATAACTAAACTGTTTAACGGATTGGATGAATATACCTTGCCCGATACTGGTTTAAAAATGAAGGTCGGCAAACCTTGGGGAGAATATTACTATGTGAAATGGGCAGGAGTCGATCCGCGTGACGGATATAATATGTGGTACGACAAAAATGGAAATCTGACTAAGAGTTACTCCGAAGAAGATGCAGTTTTTGTCGGCAAACAACGCTATGCACCATGATCCGGTGGCTTTGGCACCCAGTTCGGATGGAAAGGGATTTCTGTTAGTGCCGACTTCTCTTTTATGCTAGGCCAGTATATGTTGAATAATGAGCGCTTTTTTACAGAGAATCCCACTTTTGCAGGTTCGGACAATCAAACTGTAGAAATGCTTACCATGTGGCAGAAGCCGGGAGATATAACCAGAATTGCCACTCCCGACTCCCCGATGCAGTTTGATACGCATTTACTGGAAAATGCTTCATTTATGCGTATGAAAAACCTGACTGTCGGGTACACCCTTCCGGCCAAACTGATTCAGAAAACAGGAGTAATCAGTAACGCCAGAATCTACTTTGTAGGACGTAATTTACTCACAGTGACTAAATATAAAGGATATGACCCGGAAGTAGACAGTAATATCCAATTGGGTAACTATCCCAATACGAAACAATATTCTTTCGGAGTCGAACTAACTTTCTAAAAACATAAAGAATGGTGAATATGAAGAAAATATCTATGATAGCATTGACTATACTGACACTTGGGGTGAGTTCCTGTGATATGGATAAAATGCCATACGATGCTGTTCCTACAGAAGAAGCGTTAACGACCATAGTCGGTTTTGAAGAAGCACGTGCCGGTATCTATTCCGTATATTTAGGACTGACAGGAGGAAGCTATGTATTAGCTCCGGAAGTTCAGGCAGATGCCTTTAATGCAGTGGCGGATTTCTCTAATAAATATGGTGAGTTGCACCGTTGGACTTTCGAGAGTACCAACTCTACCGTAGAAACAATCTGGTCGAACTACTATGCCGCTATCGGACGTGTCAACTTCTTTATTGACGGGGTCGGTAAGATCGATGAGAACCCGGAAATCGAATTGACTGAAACCCAAAGACAACAGATTAATGTATATGAGGGAGAAGCGTATTTTACAAGAGCATACTGCTACTTTTATCTAGCTACTTTATTTTGCCGCGATTACGATGTAGCTACCGCAGCAAGTACTCCGGGACTGCCGCTTCAGGTAAAATATGAGCCTAAACTTTCTGCTACCCAATATCCGGGACGATCTTCACTGGAAGATACTTACAAACGGATATTGGAGGACCTCGAAGAAGCCGAAGAACGTATAGAGACTGCAAAAAATGGCATTGCTGATTATGACAGGTATATTAATGGTGCATACGTGACAGTCAACACGGCTCCCAAGAATTGTGGGAATTATATCACGGTAGATGTAGTGACTGCCTTGAAAGCGCGTGTTGCCCTACAAATGGACGACTATGAAAATGCAGCCAAATATGCAGGTGACCTGGTTAATTCGAACAGATATCCATTATCGAACACAGCAACAGATTTTGAAAGCGTATGGAAGAATGACAAGGGAACGGAAACCATCTGGCAGATTGCCATGACTAGTGCCGACGATGCCGGTGTACCTCTGGGGACTATTTTCATTGGTTATCCGACTACAAAGAAGGATTATATTCCTACACAAACACTGATTGACTTATACAATGAAAAAGATATCCGGCTAAAGACTTATTTCGGAAAATATCACTTAACCGTATCGTCAGGTAATGCGGCGGATATCTATTTCTTTAATAAATATCCAGGCAATGAATATTACAATGCATTAGGAAGCGAAACACGCTATTTGAATCAGCCGAAACCATTCCGAATTGCTGAAATGTATCTGATTGCCACTGAAGCTAATGCAAAGATTGGAACGGCAGCTGCTGTGAAAAAGGGTAATGACGCTTTGAATGCATTAAAAAAAGCGCGAATCGAGGGATGGACTGATGCAACCTACGATCAAGAAGCTTTATTAAATGAAATCATGAACGAACGGGAACGGGAGCTTGTAGGTGAAGGATACCGGTTGATGGACCTGAAACGTTGGGGGAAAGGTGTGAAGCGTGGAAAACCGCAAAGCAAAGGACTGGTGCTTTTCCCGGGACAAGCAAGTACTGACGGACTGGATAAACCTGTGGATGACCAGCGAATGCTTTGGCCTATTCCTAAAACAGAAATGGATGCCAACCCTCAATTGGCAGGTCAGCAAAATCCGGGATATTAATCAATGAATAACGTAAATTATCAAACACTTGAGTAAAATGAACTATCTGAAAATATACACCCTTCTTCTATGTGCCGTTCTGATCGCCGCCTGTTCGGACGATGAGGAACAGTTTAATTCCGGAGCGGCTACGGTAAACTTGCAGGAAACTGCAATGACGGTGAAAGAATCTGCCGGTTTGTGTACTGTGCCTGTTGTTGTGACGGGCGAACATACCGGAACTATCCGTGTGACGTTCGAATTAAAAGATCATAATGCCAAAGAGGATGAAAACTATATTGTCACAACCAAAACGTTACTTATTCCTGCCGGGCAGGAAACAATGAATTTTGAGTTTAAGACCGTTGATGACAAGCTTGTTAATGACGACCGTTCTTTTGATGTTGAAATTGCCGATGTGAAAGGGGCGTCTATTGGTGAGAACAAGCGACTGACGGTGACTATCAAAGACAATGATTCCAGTTTTTATGAAACGCTTTCAGGAACTTGGGTATTTACCGGAACGGCTTCTGCCACCAATGTTTCCAATGTGCCAGTGGGATTCTCCGTTAGAGTAAATACAGCGGAAGAAGGCACGGAGGCATACGAACACTATCTGGTCTGCTCGAATAAGAATGGATTTGATCCGGATAATGATATTGAATGGGAATTTAGTTGGCGGTTGCATTATGAATATGATTCGGAGGCGCAGAAAACTTACCTGTCCATTGTGCCGGGTGAAGATGTCGCTTCTTATGGCCCGTATACTATTCGTTTCAGGAGACTGGCTTTGGACGGAAGTACTTCTGACGTATATCGCGGAGAATATGATGTTGAAACTAAAACTGTCACTTTCGAGAATGCCAATTTGATAGGCGATATGTATAAGGACGGCTTGATACAAATACAGAAATTCAGGCTATTTGGCTGTAAGATGGAACACATCAGATAAAACAAGATTATTAACATAACAAATAAAAGAACTTATGAGAGCATTAATTGTCTGCATTACGTTGTTGTTCGCTTTTCTAACTTGTACTATGGCACAAATACCATCAGTCAAGGTTGAAAATGCGAAAGGAGCACAGGTAAACACCTCCTCCCTGATTAATCACAAAACACCTATGATTATTTCTTTTTGGGCAACAACCTGTAAACCATGTATTCGTGAATTGGACGCTATAAATGAACAATTGCCCGATTGGTTGGAAGAAGCCAATTTCCGTGTAGTAGCTGTTTCGACAGATGACAGCCGTTCTACTGCTAAAGCGCGTGCATTGGCAGAGGGACATGGATGGGATGATTTTATCATGTTGTACGATAAAAATCAGGAATTCATGCGAGCTATGAATGTAAGCCTGACTCCACAGGTATATGTAGTGGATGCCGATGGGAAGATTGTCTATTCACACACTGGGTACGCGCCGGGAAGTGAGCTGGAACTACTGAAAGCGATAAAAAAACTACAGAAATAGAAACTGTTATTATTCATAGATAAACGCAATGACATGACTAGAATAAGAATTCAGGTGTTGGCTTTAGTAGCGTTAGCGTCTACTCTAACCTATGCGCAGCAAGATAACAAAAAAGGTTATCTGACAGGGAGCTTTGAAACGAATACGATTTACTACAAGGATGATAGTAAGACAAAAGCAGAATCTCCGGAAGATCATTTCGGTTCGAACAATTATCTGAAACTGGATTACTATCAAGGCAAGTTTGCCGTAGGTGTACAGTTGGAAGCCTATGAACCGGTACTGGTGGGATACCCGACAGAATTGGAGAAAGCAAAACTAACCAACTATTACGTATCTTGGGCCGACAAGGATTTTTCCGTAACAGCGGGTACATTTTATGAGCAGTTTGGGAGTGGACTGCTATTCCGTAGTTGGGAGGACCGTATGCTTGGTTTGAATAATGCGGTGATGGGAGCACGTTTTACCTACAATTACAAGAATATTGTAAGGTTGAAGGCCATTTGGGGAACTCCACGTTTTGGTATGGACTTTTCCGATACACAAGTACGTGGCGTAGATGTAAGTTTCTCCTTATCTGAAATGCTTAGTTGGCAAAATACATCCTTGAGTATCGAAGGAGGGGCATTGAACCGGTATGAGAAAATCAATATCGACCTCGAAGAAGAAGGGGGAAAACCTTATTCGAATGGCTTCTCGGGACGGGTAAATTTTGAACGCTCCGGATTTACAGCGAAAGGTGAATATGTGGACGGTGGCAATAAATATTATAATTTCATTCATGATGACAAACTTTATGCAAGGAAACGTGCCAATGCGCAATTGCTGGAGCTGGGATATAGCGGCAATGGGTTGGGGGTAAATCTGACCGGGCGCCGTTTGGAATGGATGAATAGTGAGATTATTGCCGGTAATGGTTCGACTTCGAATCTGTTGAATTATGTCCCGGCTATGAGTACGCAATATACCTATATGTTGACCAACTTGCATCCTCATACTCCACAAATAGGAGATGTGACAAATGCAGTTAGCGGTGAGATGGGCGGACAATTGGATGTCTTTTATCATTTCAAAAGAGGAACGGTCATTGGAGGTAAACGCGGTTTGAAATTACATGCTAACTTTTCTACCTATTATGCTTTAGAAAAAGAAGGAACAGCCCAGATAGGTAACTTGGCATTTCGTGACTTTAGTGTTGATGTGGAAAAGCAATGGACAAAGTCATTCAAAATGAACTTGCTTTATTCTATGCAAGAATATAGCCCTTCGTACGGAGCGAATAAAACGACTAATCTGTCGAATATTTTTGTAGCAGATTTACAATATAAGTTCACGCCTTCTTTTTCAACTCGCGTGGAGTTGCAATACCTAACTACAAAAGAAGATCAGAAGGACTGGATGGCAGCTCTGTTGGAGATAAATTTTGCTCCGGCATGGAGCATTTACGGAAGTGATATGTATAATCACGGCAAGGATAAAATCCATTATTACAATGTGGGAGCCAGTTATGCCAAGTCACGTACGCGTATAGCCTTGAGTTATGGTCGTAACAAGGAAGGGTACGTCTGCTCTGGTGGAGTTTGCCGGACGATTCCTAAATATACAGGTGCTAACCTGACTATAACTACTTCATTTTGAGTTCATCGAAACATTTATTAATTAGAATATAGAATATGAGAAAATTTACAATGTTTTTTATGTCAAGTCTGATATGCTTGTGCGGATGTTTTACAGCGTGCAGCGGCAATTCTGACGACAATGGTGAAGAGCCGGATAACGGCGAAGTGACAGGACCTATTACTTTGACTGTGGATAAAGCCAAGATTGAAGCCAATGGAACAGATATGGCGACTTTTACGGTGACTGATGCCAATGGAAAAGTAGTGACGACTTCCGAATATATGAAGAATGTATATTTTGAAGATGTAACTACCGGTGATTATTTGGAGAGACGGACCAATACGTTCTCGGCAGTAGAGAACGGGACACATAAGTTTAAGGCATATTACCTGGACTGGGAGTCGGATGAAGTTTCCGTAACCGCACAGAATCGTAAGAATTATGAACTTTTCTATCGTAAAGTAGGTGTCTTCAAAATGACGGGAACTTGGTGTACTTATTGTCCGGCCATGACTTCGGCATTGAAGAAAGTGGAAGAGCTGATGCCGGGACGTATGGTAAAAATGGCTTTTCATTCTTCCAGCAGTTCCGCCACTGACCCGTTCCATTTGTCACAGACAAGCACAATCATGGGCCGTTTTGGAGCGTCCGGTTTTCCTACCTGTATCTATGATTTGAAAGTCATGTCGATAGACAGAAATGTGAGTGCTATTAAACAGACTTTACAAGACCAAATCCGACAATATCCGGCAACCTGTGGAATTAAGGTAAATACATCTTATAATTCTTCTATGGGTGAGATTACGGTGAATGCCGCACTGAAGTCGAGCCAAGGAGGAGAATATGACCTTGTTTATGTCTTGGTGACTGATGGTTTGACGGCATCCGGAGGAAACGAGACCTCGTACGATTATACAGTAAGAGCTATTTCCAACAATTACCTGTCGATGTCAACCGACGGACGGTTTACTGTGAAGGCAAACGAGGAGCACACTGCCGCAACTTTCAGCATTTCTAATGCAAAGAACCTGAACCCTGCCACATCACGTGTAGTGGTTTATGCATTGCGTAAAGTGGATGACGCATATATGGTGGATAATATAACCGAATGTTCTATCAATGGTAGCATAGACTATCTCTATAATGATTGAGGCTTATGAAAAAAATATACTCGACAATTCTACCAATTGTAATGATCCTTTGTTTAGCAATGCTGTCATCCTGTTCCGGCAATTCGGACGAAACGGAGAATGGGGGGACGGATGACGGCATTTTGCGTATTACAGCTGATAAGACGGCTATACAGGCAGATGGAGTAGAAAAAGTGACCTTCACGGTCAAACTGGGTACAAAAGATGTAAGTGAAGAAAGCACAATGAACCTGATTTTGGTAAAGGAATCGGGAGAGGAAAACCTGGATTATGGTGTTCGTGCTTTCAGCACTTCAGTGCCGGGTACGTATGTCTTTAAAGCCCGCTATTATGAAGGAAAAGCAATGGTCAGTGAAAATGAAGTGACCGTTCAGGTTGCTCCCGTATCAGGAGGAACCAGCTATTATCATAAATTACTGGGGATGCAGTTTACTTCTGTCGGGTGCCAGGCCTGTCCGGCGCTTAGCACTACATTGAAAGCAATTCAGACTGAACAACCGGGGCGATTGGCTATCGCTTCTTTCCACATGGATTTCGGAGGAATGACGGATCCCATGAGTACAGCAGCTACCAATAATTACCGGACTAATATTCTCGGTAATTTCTCGGGACTGCCTCGTTTCTTTTACAATCTGCGTAAGGGTACTAAAGAAATGATCAGTATCAAGAGCCAGATTGAAGAAGAGCTTCAGAAAGAATTAAGTAACTATCCGGCTTCTTGTGGGGTAGCTGTTGAGTCTGTGTATAATGCTTCTGACCGTACAGTGAAGATTACTGGCAAATTAACTTCCAACGTAACAAACACTTATCGTTGTTTGATTTATCTGGTAGAGGATGGAATCAAATACTTTCAAACGAATGGCGCGAATGATTATACGCATAATAATGTGGTGCGCGCAGTGGTGTCCACATCATTGAACGGCGACCGTTTTAATGGGGAAGTAAATGCGGGAGTGGAATCTACCATGCAACGATCTTATCAGTTGGAACCGGGATGGAATGTGGATAATATGCGTGTGATAGTGTCGATGCTGACAACTTTGGATGGAGGAAAGACTTATACGTGTAACAATGTAAATGAGTGTAAACTTGGAGAATCAGCAGATTACTTGTATAACGAATAAAGAAGAGTTATGTGTATAAATGTCTATAAAATAATATTGCTGGTCTGTATGTGCTGTGTGGGAATATGCTGGATTTCTTGTTCAGGCAATTCCGATGATTCGGAGCAGACGGAAGTGATTTTGAGCGTCGATAAAAATACGTTGACTGCGGACGGAAAGGATATTATAACCTTTACGGTAATACATGCGGGAATAGATGTAACTGCTGATGCAATCATCCGTTCCGTGATGGACGGACAAACTTTGGATGGAAATACCTTTTCTACTTCTAAAGCCGGAACCTACGCTTTTGAGGCATCTTATGGCAACTATGTATCCAAATTGATAACAGTAGTTGCAAAAAGTACATCAGGTACAGTATCCAATTTTGTGAGACGCATCTGCGCAATGGAGTTCACCGGAACATGGTGCGCCATGTGTCCGGCAGGAATGACCCGTCTGAATTATTTGATAAGTTCGAGTTACGAGGGAATTGTTTATCTGATGTCATTTCATGTTGATGGGACAAGTGCCGATCCAATGACAATTGAACAGTCATCGATTCTTTCCAGAAAGTTTGCTATCTCCGGTTATCCTTCATGTGTGGTTGATATGCGTGGGACAATGGGGCTATCTGAAAACTATAGTGTCATGCGGGCTATATTTAATGAGTCTTTGGAGAAATACCCTGCTCATTGCGGAGTAGCTATCAGTTCTGTTTATAATGAGGTTGATTCCGAAGCTAAAGTTACTGTGAAAGTGACTTCGGAGAAAACGGCTGATTACCGCCTGGTATTGTATGTTGTTGAAAATGGATTGAAGTATCAGCAGAATGACGGAGGCAACTATCGGGACTATACACATAATCATGTAGTCCGCAAATTACTTTCTGCTTCTGTAGAAGGTGACAAACTGGGACAAATTGCAGAAGATAAGGAAGAAGTAAAGGAGTATACTGTGGCATTAGACGATACATGGAAAGCAGAGAATCTTTCTTTTTATGCATTAGTAATGGATGAAAACGGCTATGTAAACAATTTGGCTGTTTGCGAAGCAATAAACGGCAATGCCGATTATGAATATGTAAATGATTAATCACATTTATCACTTAGAATTATGAAGAAGAAATTAATTAGCTTATTATTTTTATTAGGGCTGGTGTTAGTTATAAGCCCTATGGTGCTATCGTGTTCGGATAAGGATGAACCTGCTGTGGAACCTGACGTGCCGGTGACCCCGGATGTACCACTTCCTCCTGTACCAACTCCAATCAGATGGGTAGAAAACGAAGTGGATGGTGGTGAACGTGGGGTAGGCATCAAAGTGACTAGCAAAACTACCAACAACTTTGTGTTTGAATGTACCCCGGGAGATAAGGTGCAATCTTATCGTTTGGATGTTTATCCTTTATGTCGTATGTATAACTACTTATTTGAAAGTGGCGGTTCAGGTGCAAGTGAAGAAGAAATCGAAGATTTGATTCTGAAAGCTCTCTATAATTCGGAGGGTGCCGGTGCTTATACTTTCAACAGGAAAACATTAGGAGATAGTTACCCGAATACAGAGTTTGACTGGACAAATTCCAAATATGCTCAATCGGAGATTGTGCCGGGAGCAGAATATTTGATTATAACGGTAGGGTGTAATGATGAAGGCGGACAAAATCCGGCTGATATGAAAATCTGTTATTTGAAAACTCCTTCAGGAGATGTAGCAGGCCATCCTCGTGTTGAAATTGATGTTAAAGCAAGTTATCAGGCAGCTGCCATTCAATATGTCCCCAATGAGGATTGCAAGTATTTCTATCAGTTCTGTGCGGATTCCGAACCTATCGATGCGTTTATTGAAGCTTATGGACAGAATATGTATATCGATTTTATGAGACACTGGACACAGACATCAGAAGATGCACAGGTACCTGAAGAAGAATTATTATATATAGTTGATTTTGGGTATAATGCCGATTCGGAAAGAAAATTTACAGCTACTACTATCGGACTGGATGAGAATAAGAATAAAGGAGATTATGTACGACAGGATTTCCAATTGAAAGAAATTCCTGATGGTGCCAAAGAAGCGAAATGCGATCTGAAGATCACAAAGACGGGGGCCTCTATTGTTAACATGGATGTAAAAATGGAGAAAACTTGTTATGCCATGTTTTATCGTATATTCAGTGCTGCTGACTGGGCACCTTATGAAAATGCCGATGAAGCAACAATGACGGCACTTGCACAAGCTTTAGATCAAGAAGGATGGGGGATTAAGAATATAAATTTCAGTCAGGAAGGCTCGTATGCAACTACAGATTACCAACATGCTCTTGATCCGAATGGTTCTTATGTTGTTGCTTATGTGGGGCGTAATGGATATGGACAATTATCAGAAGTGAAGACGGAAACTTTTTCTACCAAAGCACGAGTAATGGATAATCCGGGAGCATCTAAAGCTACGATAGATATTACCATTTCCGATCCGGGACGGACAAGCCTGAAATTAACTTATACTTATAATCAGGAAGCGGCAGTATATTATCACCAATACATTATGACACCGGATTTACTTGAAGAAGGTAATAAGGCTGAACTGATTAAATATCTGATGTCAGAAAATTCAAATATATGGGCTGCGAATGCGAATGGAGGAGTAGAAAATTTTAAATGGACCGGTTTGGATCCTGGAACGGAATACACATTCGCTTATATGGCAGAAGACTGGGATGGCGTATTGACAGATGTGAAGATTGTGAAAGCGACGACTGAAGCTATTATAGCAGGGCCGAATCCAACGATGCAACTGAATGCCTATATGAGTGATTTGAATAACTTTACAGTTCAGTATTCTATTGTGAAGGATGTTGCCAAACTATATTATACCATTACAGAAGATAACTATTCCGCAAGTGGTGATTATACTTATCAGGAATGTATGGATGTATGGAAAGAGCATTGTCTGGATTATGGTTTATCAGGTGTCAACTCAACTACTCAATCGTATGATAAGACAAGTGAAGCCAAACGACTGGTTGCTTTATGTGTGCCTATTGGTGCCGATGCTGATGGAAATGAAGTAATTGGCGACCTTTATACAGTATTCTATGATAAAGAAAAAGGTATTATTACTGATCCTTCCGTATTATTCCCCGATGCTCCGAAATTGAAAAAAGGAATAAAGGGAATAGCGAAACCTCAAGTAGTGAAGAAAGATAACCGGGTTCCTGCAAAATTGATTGTTAATGAACAAGTGAAAGTGAATACTCCGGGAGTCATGAGAAGTGAAAGTGTTATTTATCTTGATTTGAAGAAATTAGGTAAACATCCTCACTCCAAATAAACATCGGCAAAACTAATTTACCGCACGATAGTGTGTAAATCTATCGTGCGGTTTTTCTCTAATCATTAAACTTTTTATGGGTATGAGAAGAAATCAATTTTTAGGTGGCATAGGAAAATGTATGTGTTTCCTGGCTGTATGTGTTATGACATTTTCGTCATGTTATAATGACGATGATTTGAAGAATTCGATTTCCGGTTTGGAAGATCGCATGGATAAGTTAGAAGCTTCTTTGCAAAGTGTACAAACTGATATTTTCACATTGAAGACGCTGACTGATGCTTTATCTCAAAATAAATCAATTGCTTCTGTGTTGGAGAATGAAGACGGAAGTTATACAATTAAGTTTTCAGATAAGACGGAAGTAACTATTCGTAATGGTGAAAACGGAGAAGATGCTCCGCAAATAACTGTGATAAAAAACGAAGAAGATGGCGTTTATTATTGGGGAATAACCAGTACAGACGGCAAGAAGACATTCCTGGAAGATGGAGAAGGGAATATGATGCCCGTGACGGCTGCTGCTCCTAAAATTCGCATTAATACGAATACAAAAGAGTGGGAGATTTCGACAGACGGTGGAAAGACTTGGGAACCTACGGGTGTGTATGCATCCGGCGAAGGGACGGGGGATACCTCTCTTTTCAGTGGAGTAAGTCAGGATGATGATTATGCATATTTCACTCTGAAAGATGGCACAATATTAAAGTTGTCGAAATCTAAGGAATTGAAATGTGAAATATTATCGGGAAAACAATATTTTGCAAACGGTGAGGAGAAACTGATTTCGGTTGAAATGAGTGGTATTTCTAAGTATACCGTAACAAAGCCTGACGGTTGGAAAGCTTCATTGACAGGAAAGGGATTGACTATTATTGCTCCTGTTGCAGAGAATCAGTATGCAGAAACGGGGGGCAAAGTGGCAATAATGGCTGTTGCGTCTAATGGGCAAAGCATAATCTCGGAGATTCCGGTGATAATAGGTGAGGCTCCTGTTACTATATCTGTTGAAGGTCAAACGATTTCTACTACTTTGACGAATGGTGTAGAAATGTATTATTTGGGAGTGCTGGAAATTAATGAATATAGTGCAGAGGCCGTAGCTGAATTAGTGAACGGATATGCTGCCCGTATGTACATGAAGACAGCAGCTCTTGATAAAGTTCCATTGGCAGAACTGATAGGTAAGGATCCTGAAGCCGGAAAGACATATATGATTTGGGCAGTACCTCCATCTGAAGCTGGTAGTGAATATTTGCCTGATGACGTGATTGCCAGCGTGATTAAGACTGCTGCAACAGTAGAACTGAAGGTTTCGGATATAACGTTTGAAGGTGCAACGGTTTTTGCAATCAGAAAGGGTTGCGACGTTTATTATACAGGGATTTTAGATAAGCCGAATTATTCACCTGAAAGAGTGATTGAAGATCTGGCTTATGGGGGAGGAACCAAACAATATTCGGATTATAACGGACCGTTGGAAGGTAAGGTGTTAGATTTTCTTCCAAAGGTAATACCTGGAACAACGTATGTACTTTGGGCTATTCCTTATAAAGAAGAAAAAGGGTATAAAACAGAAGAACTGGTAGCTGTGGAGATTCCTGTGCCTGCGTTGACGTATGATGGGACAGCGACGATAAATATTAATAGTGTTGTTACTACGGTTTCAAGTGTAAGTGCGACTATTACTCCCGGAACTGACTGTTATAAGTTCTATTATTCTTATATGAAGGAGCAAACTCTGGCAAATTATGGTACCGACAAGGAAGTTATTTCCTATCTTATTAAAAATGGAGATTCTTCCAAAGAGGTAGAAAACTTTGAAAGAGCCTCTTTAGAACCGGGAACAAAAGGCTTTTTTATTGCAGTAGCATTAAATGAGAAAGGGCAGCTCGGGTCATTAGTCAAAGTACAGGCTGATTCCAAAGAAATATCTTATAATTCATCAATTTCGGTAGATGTGTCAATAGAGGCAGGAACTGTGTCTACGACTTTAACGTTGACCCCGACTGGAAATCCGGAAAAGTTCCGTTATGTTCACATGAAATTGAGTGATTTCAAAAGCTATCCGTATTGGGGAAATGAAGAAATGGTAAAACAAGCATTAATTATGAATGATAATGTTACTGAAATTGTTGCTGCTGAACTGAAAAATCATCAACTGGTGATCGAGGACATAGCATTTAATTCGGAATATGTATTGTTCATGATAGCAGTTGATACTGATGGTAACCCTTCTTCAACCATAACAAAGAAGGAATACACCAGTGCGAAGCCTACTTACGTGCGAAAAGACAGAGACCCGGATTTATGGAATGCCAGTGTGCCGGAAGTGACGATTGACAAGATAGAAAAGGATAAGTTCTATACCGTTTCTTACACTGTGAAACCTAAGGCTGCCTGCAAAGTATTTTATGTATTTGCCGGACCGGCAGATTATCTGACTGGTATGTATGATGAACAAATCAGGTATGTAATGAAAAACGGAGTAAAACAAACAACTACTTATTCAGGAAGTGTTTATGGAACATTACCTACTAATATCAATGTAACCTGGATGGACGAAGAAGGACGTTTTTATGAGGTTTCTAAAACCGTAGTAGAAGCTCCGGCACAATAATCTTTTTAATTTTTCTAATTTAATAATAATGATAGATGAAAAACTTATTTAATAGCTTTTATAGTATAGTATTGCTTGCCTTGTGTCTGATTGCTTTCAGTAATTGTTCGGATAGCGACGACGGGGGAGATGTCGGTGATACTGATAATGGAATCACTGCGATTGGTACTGAAACGGAAAAGACGGCTTCTATTTATGGAGAGACTGTTGAGATTTCGTTTACGGCTTCTGGAAAATGGACTCCTTCTTTGCAATATTCTACAGGAGCAGATTGGGCTGCTATAACTAATACCAGTGGTAACTCTGCTGCCGGTAAAGGGGGATTAAAGGTGAAAATTAATAAAAACGAATCCGGAAAAGAGCGAGTATTGACTGTGGTTGTGCAAGTGGAGGGATATAAAACTCCTGTTACAGTATGTACTATCACACAAGGAGGAGGATCCGGAGCAGCAGAAGATCTAGCTCTTAATGAGTATATGGATAAATATTTGAAGGAACATTATCTCTTTAAAGAAGAATATAATACACTAGATGTAGATTATGCATCGGTTTCTTATGATAATTTTCTGTCAACTTATCTTTTACCAATGAAAACTAATATTGAGGATGGCGGAACTTATCGTGCATTTTCAGTCAATGCAGGCAAGCGTTATATCTATTCTTATATTATGGAAACTGGTTCCAGTAGAACTCGTGCAAATACTCGTGCAACAAGTGTTGTAGGATCGGGACTTGGAACGTTTTTCTCTTCTTACATGCCGGATAAAACAACTATTGGATTAGCCATTGGATATGTATATCTAGAATCTCCTGCTGAAAAAGCCGGATTGAGACGGGGGGATGTAATTGTTGCTGTGAATGGTACGACTTTGAATAAGAGTAATTACCAGCAATATATGAGCACTTTGTTTTATGCAGGTGGAGGTGAAACTTTTAAGATCGGCTACAGGCGTAAAATCTTTGATGAAAACCGGGGCGGCTATGATTTGGTGGATGGAACTACTACATTAACCACTGGTAGTTACAATAATAGTCCTATCTTGAATTCAATGTTTATCAAAGACAAAAAAGAGAATAAATTCAATATCGGTTATTTAGTTTATCTAGGTTTTGATTTGAATTTTGAGGAAGATTTGAAATATGTAATTCAACAGTTCAAGACAGAGGGCATCACAGATTTGATTTTGGATTTACGTTTTAACAATGGAGGTTCTGTTGAATTAGCTCGTTATTTAGCCGCTTCTATCGCTGGTACATCACATCGTTCGAATGTATTTATGAGAATGCAACGTAATTCCGGTGCAGATGAATATATCCGTTTTGGAGATGGTGATGATCTAAATCTTAAATCTGTAAGAATCATCTGTTCGGAAGAAACGGCTTCCGCCAGTGAATTGATAATTAGTGGATTAAGAGGCATAGATTTTCCTGTGAAATTATTTGGTAGCCGCACGGAAGGAAAGAACGTAGGAATGGAAGTGCAAGAATATAAATATGGAAATAAATATTATGAATTTGCTCCAATTACTTTCCGTTCTTTCAATGCAAAAGACTGGGGAGATTATGCTGACGGTATTGACCCGGATGTCATGTTGAATAATCAAAACTCAAGCTATGAAGATGATATTGATAATGTATTCCCTTATGCTTTCGGAGATTGGGACAATTTTGATTTCAATTATCCATTATATTGGGCACTATGCGATGTTCAAGGGGTGGATCCGACTACAGGAGAACCTGTGAAACGTAGTGGAAGAGCTGGTTTGACACGTTCTTCAAAAGATGAAATCATCAGAGTACCATCTGTACCTTTGAAACGCCCTGCGGGAACTTTTGGCTCGCTCATTTACAACAAGCCGGAAGTAGAAAACTTATATTAGTAAGACTAAATCTCTTGTGAAATAAATTTTCTCTTAAGTTAAAGGGGATGCTTCTCGATAAGGTGTTAGTGAGAGCATCCCCATTTTGCTTCATAAATGTATTGAGAATGAATATACTTAAACAAATATATGAGATATATGAATATCTGTTTTATCGAACATATATATGGCAGCTTAGATTGTGGGGAGAAAAGCGGTCGCCAGAAGTAGCAGGGTTATTACTACCGACCTCATTGTTTACTTTTGTTTTTGTTGGCCCAATAGTTGGAGTATTACATTCATTGGAAGTACAAAACAATGAAGAGTTAGGTATACTTTTGGCTGTTATATTCACTTTTGCTGCTCATAGATTATTTGTTAGCGATGGACGATATTTGTCTATTGCTGATAAATATCGTAATGAAACTAAAGAAAAACAACGACAACGTATGAAACAAGTTTGGATTTTTTTAGCAATAAATCTTATTTGGGTAATATTCTGTATCTTCTTATTCATCAAAGTGATACCCCCGCCATCAAATGCAGATACTTCTAATAAGAATCCTTCTCCAGAATATATAGAGATGCTGAAAGATATAAGGGACCAACGACCACAATAGAATATGAACAGTGAAATAAATTTGTTGTATAATAGATTATAATTTAGAACTTAGAAAAATGAGAATTATTTTATTTTTATTATTGAGTTGGTACACAATCGGGAATATACAAGCACAAATCAAAGAGCCTGTAAAGTTCAAAAATGAGTTGAAAATGACATCTGAAACGGAAGCGGAAATCGTGTTTACTGCTTCGATAGAGAAAGGATGGCATGTGTATTCGACCGGGCTAGGGGATGATGGGCCTATTTCCGCTACTTTCAACATCAATGCGAGTAATCATGTAGAAACAATGGGTAAATTGCAACCTGTTGGAAAAGAAATCAGCATCTATGATAAGATGTTCGAGATGAATGTGCGCTATTTTGAAGATACGGTACAGTTTATCCAAAAAGTGAAATTTACAGGAAATGATTACTTTATGGATGGGTTTCTGGAGTTTGGAGCTTGTAACGATGAGAGCTGTTTACCTCCGACTCAAATTCCTTTTAAATATGGGAAAAAAGCAGAAGCAGATTTAATAGTTGCAAAAGGGAAAGAAGAGGCTCCGGTAAATGTGGTAGAGAAGCAATCGGAAAGTGATCTTTGGAAACCGGTAATCAATGAATTGCAAGTGTTAGGTGAAGAACATTCTCAAGAGGATAAATCTTGGTTGTATGTCTTTGTCACTGGATTTCTTGGCGGATTATTGGCTTTGTTCACTCCCTGCGTATGGCCGATTATTCCTATGACTGTGAGTTTTTTCCTGAAAAGAAACAAGGATAAGAAGAAAGGGATTCGGGATGCATGGACTTATGGTGCTTCAATTGTCGTGATTTATGTAACACTGGGATTAGCAATTACTTTAATATTTGGTGCCAGTGCATTGAACGCTTTATCAACAAATGCCGTATTCAACATCCTTTTCTTCCTGATGTTGGTTGTTTTTGCAGCTTCTTTCTTTGGGGCATTTGAACTTACTTTACCTTCTAAATGGAGCAATGCAGTGGACAGCAAAGCGGAAGCGACGAGTGGCCTATTAAGTATTTTTTTGATGGCGTTTACGTTATCTCTGGTGTCTTTCTCTTGCACAGGGCCGATTATCGGCTTTCTGCTCGTACAGGTTTCTACGACAGGTAGCGTGATTGCTCCTGCTATCGGAATGTTAGGCTTTGCCATCGCTTTGGCTTTACCATTCACACTGTTTGCTCTTTTTCCTTCGTGGCTGAAATCAATGCCTAAGTCAGGAGGGTGGATGAATGTAATTAAAGTGACATTGGGCTTTCTGGAACTGGCTTTTGCTTTGAAATTTTTGTCGGTTGCGGACTTAGCCTATGGTTGGAGAATCTTGGATAGGGAAACCTTCCTTGCGTTATGGATTGTGATTTTCGGACTAATGGGGTTATATCTGTTGGAAAAGATCAAGTTTCCGCATGACGGTGATGAAAACAGGGTAGGCGTGGGGCGCTTCTTTCTTGCGCTTGTTTCTTTAGCATTTGCTGTATATATGATTCCCGGACTTTGGGGGGCACCTTTGAAAGCTGTCAGTGCATTTGCTCCTCCTGTGATGACACAGGACTTTAATTTATATTCGAATGAGGTCCACCCCAAATTCAAGGATTATGAAATAGGTATGGAGTATGCACGACAACAGGGAATGCCTGTGATGATTGATTTTACCGGATATGGTTGTGTGAATTGTCGTAAGATGGAGACGGCTGTATGGACAGATAGTAAAGTGGGTGGTATCATCAATGATGAGTATGTACTTATCTCTTTGTATGTGGATGATAAAACTCCATTGAATGAGCCTATAAATGTTGTGGAGAATGGAACGGAACGCACTTTACGAACAGTAGGCGATAAATGGAGCTATCTGCAACGGGTGAAGTTTGGAGCAAATGCCCAACCTTTTTATGTATTGCTGGATAATGATGGTAATCCGTTGAATAAGTCGTATGCATATAATGAAGATATTCCAAAATATATGGAGTTCCTGCAGGAAGGGCTGGAGCGATATGTGAAATGATGGATATTAGACATTCAGCTTGTATGTTTTGGCTTATAGCTAAAGTTTGGAATGAGAAAAAGAATAATTCTTTTTGGGCATTTTCATAGAAATACATAGAATAGTGTTATCTTTGTAAAGTGACATCGGGTTTAATAGAGCAAATTGTATAATAATATTTGTATATGACATATAAGCAGCATGAGGGCGAAAATTTCTGCTGTGATGCTCTGAATTACATGATCTGAAAATGTGAATGTTGCCCTTGTCAAGATGGGCAGATTAAGATAAAGATCCCTCGTGGATCGGCTGCCTGTGAAGGTCGCTCTATTGTTTGTTTTGTTTGTGTTTTGGTGCACCTTTTTTCTGATAAAGAATAAGGTGCACTCTTTTTATAATTATGTATATGTAATATTAAATATATTTTTGAAGAAAAAAGGAGATGGGTGAAAAAGCTTCAATGTGGAATCTTTGGCACGGCTGTCACAAATTGAGTGAGGGCTGCCGTCATTGCTATGTATATCGGACGGATGGTAAATATGGAAAAGACAGTTCGGTGGTGACAAAGACAGAAAAATTCGATTTACCCTTGCAGCGTAAAAAGAATGGTACGTATAAGATACCTTCGGGGAATTTGGTATATACCTGTTTTACTTCAGATTTTCTCATTGAAGATGCGGATGAATGGCGTGCCGAAGCGTGGGAGATGATGCGGATACGGCAGGATCTTCGTTTCCTCTTTATCACTAAGCGGATAGACCGGTTGCAACAGTGTCTGCCTCCCGATTGGGGAGATGGCTATGACAATGTGACCATCTGCTGCACGATGGAGAACCAAGATAGAGTGGATTATCGTTTACCTATTTATAAAGAAATCTCTATTAAACATAAAATCATTATCTGCGAGCCGCTTCTTAGTCGGATTGATTTCAGAGGTGAGCTGGGAGAGTGGGTGGAACAGGTAGTTGCAGGAGGAGAGTCAGGCAAAGAAGTCCGAGTATGTGACTACGAGTGGGTATTGGATATCCGGCAGCAATGTATAGATGCGAATGTCGGTTTTTGGTTTAAGCAGACAGGGAGTTATTTATTAAAAGACGGACATGAGTATAAGGTTGCACGACAATTTCAACATTCGCAGGCGAGAAAGGCGGAGTTGAATTATACACCTGATAAATAAGAAATAAAGATTAATACAGATCTTTTTTTACTGAAAGCGAGGGTTGCTTAGCAATCTTCGCTTTCGTTTTATTGAGTACAAAATACGGATAATCACGTCTTTTTATAAAGATATTGTGTAAATTTTAAATTATCCATATTAATGAAACAGATAAAACTGTTACTTCTTTTAGCTTCCGCCTCCGTTACGGGAGCACTTGCGCAAAGCAATGGATTGACGGATATGAGTCAGAGCCGTTTTGCGAAGATGGCGAATACCGGAATCAGTGCCGTACATTGGACAGATGGATTCTGGGGAGATCGCTTTCAGGTATTTAGCCGGACTTCCCTGCAAAGTATGTGGAACACTTGGAACACGCCGGAGATCTCTCACGGTTTCCGTAATTTTGAGATTGCTGCCGGTGTGTGCAAGGGTGAACATTGGGGACCTCCGTTCCATGACGGAGATATGTATAAGTGGATGGAAGGAGTGGCTTCTGTCTATGCTGTCAACAAAGATCCGGAACTGGATAAGTTGATGGATAACTTTATTGCTTGTGTCGTAAAAGCCCAACGTGCAGATGGTTATATACATACGCCTGTTGTTATCGAAGAACTGAATAAAGGGATTGACTCTCATGCATTGGAGGATCAGCATAAACAAACGGTCATTGGAACGAAAGTAGGTGACGAGAATGAAAAAGGAGCTTTTGCCAATCGGCTGAACTTTGAGACATATAACTTGGGACACCTGATGATGGCGGGTATTGTGCATCGTCGTGCCACCGGAAAGACTACTCTTTTTGATGCTGCCGTAAAAGCAACGGATTTTCTTTGCCACTTTTACGAAACGGCTTCTGCCGAACTGGCTCGTAATGCCATTTGCCCTTCACATTATATGGGAGTGGTCGAAATGTATCGTGCCACAGGAAATCCCCGTTATCTGGAACTTTCGAAGAACCTGATTGATATTCGCGGTATGGTGGAAAACGGAACGGATGATAATCAGGATCGTATTCCTTTCCGCGACCAATATCGTGCAATGGGGCATGCCGTACGTGCAAATTATCTGTATGCAGGAGTAGCGGATGTATATGCCGAGACAGGCGAACAACAATTGATGAAAAATCTGACTAGTATCTGGAATGATATTGTCACCCGGAAGATGTACGTGACCGGAGCTTGCGGTGCTCTTTATGATGGAACGTCACCGGACGGGACTTGCTATGAGCCGGATAGTATTCAGAAGGTACATCAGAGCTACGGACGTCCTTATCAGTTGCCGAATAGTACAGCGCACAATGAAACATGTGCCAATATCGGAAATATGCTTTTCAACTGGCGTATGCTGGAAGTGACAGGGGATGCGAAATATGCCGAACTGGTAGAAACCTGTCTTTATAATAGTGTATTGAGCGGTATCAGCTTGGATGGAAAGAAATATTTCTATACCAATCCGCTTCGTATCAGTGCCGATCTTCCTTACACGCTTCGCTGGCCGAAAGAACGGACGGAATATATCAGTTGTTTCTGCTGCCCGCCGAATACATTGCGTACATTGTGTCAGGCACAGAATTACGCCTACACATTGAGTCCGGAAGGCATTTACTGTAACTTGTATGGTGCAAATACGCTGACTACGACTTGGAAAGACAAAGGAGAACTGGCATTAACACAAGAGACGGATTATCCCTGGGAAGGAAAGGTACGTGTAACGTTGGATAGAGTTCCTCGTAAGGCAGGTGCTTTCTCGCTCTTCTTACGTATTCCTGAATGGTGCGAAAAGACTACGCTCACAGTGAATGGACAGCCGCTGCAAACCAATGCAAAGGCAAATTCGTATGCGGAAGTAAATCGTACATGGAAGAAGGGGGATGTAGTGGAGCTGGTGATGGATATGCCTGTCCGTTTGCTCGAAGCTCATCCGTTAGCAGAGGAGATTCGTAATCAGGTGGTTGTGAAGCGCGGGCCGTTGGTTTACTGTTTGGAAAGTATGGATATTGCAAACGGGGAAAAGATTGATGACGTATTGATTCCCGCTGATATAAAACTAACTCCGAAGAAAATCACAATTGAAGGCAGTCCGATTGTTGCACTTGAAGGAGTGGCACGTCTGGCATCTGCAACTTCGTGGGAAGGAGTGCTTTACCGGCCGGTTGTTCAGGCTGAAAAGACAGTAAATATCCGCTTGATTCCTTATTATGCCTGGGGAAACAGAGGAAAGGGAGAAATGACTGTATGGATGCCTCTTGCCAGATAATCCGGATTGTTTAAGTATACAGAAATGAAAAAAATCATGAAAAAGTTATTTGTAACGGCTATATGTATCTTGTGCAGTCACTGGCTATTGGCCGGTGAGATATGGATTTCTCCCAAGGGCAGTGACTTCAACGACGGAACTCGTCAATCTCCTAAAGCCACGCTAACTTCTGCCTTACGACAAGCACGAGAATGGCGCAGGACAGAGGATAATCGTATTCAAGGTGGAATCACAATCTATATGGAAGGTGGAACGTATGCCTTCCATGAACCGGTTTTTATCCGTCCGGAAGATAGCGGAACCAAAGAATCGCCCACAATCATTCGTTCGGTAGGCGATGAAAAAGTGATATTGAGTGGAGGAATCAGCATAAATGGCTGGAAGAAGCAAGGGAAAGTTTGGGTAGCAGATGTACCGGTATTTAATGGACGTCCATTGGATTTCCGCCAGTTGTGGGTGAATGGAAAAAAGGCAGTTCGTGCCCGTGATGTGGAAGATTTCGAAAAGATGAATCGCATTTGCAGTGTGGATGAGAAGAATGAAATTCTTTATGTACCTGCAGTTTCCATTCGCAGACTTATTGATAATAAAGGGAATTTGAAAGCTAAATATGCCGAGATGGTATTACATCAGATGTGGTGTGTTGCCAATCTTCGGATTCGTTCAGTTGAAGTGCAGGGAGATAGCGCGGCAATACGTTTTCATCAACCGGAAAGCCGGATTCAGTTTGAGCATCTCTGGCCGCGTCCGATGGTGACGACGGACGGACATAATTCTGCTTTCTATCTGACAAATGCCCGCGAATTGCAGGATGTACCTGGAGAATGGTATCATGATATGGATGCCCGTAAAGTATATTATTATCCACGGGAAGGAGAGAAGATGCAGGAGGCGGAAGTGATTGTGCCTGCTGTTGAGACATTAGTACGGGTGGAAGGAACTGTGGATCGTCCTGTGTGTCATATTCGTTTCGAGAAAATTACTTTTTCCTATACTACGTGGATGCGTCCGTCAGAAAAAGGACATGTACCTCTTCAAGCAGGTATGTATCTGACAGATGGTTACCGGATTGATCCGAAAATGCAACGGAACTACTTGAATCATCCGTTGGATAACCAAGGATGGTTGGGACGTCCCGCAGCTGCTGTTCGTGTGGTTGCTGCAAAGCAGATTGATTTCGAGCGTTGCCGGTTCGAGCATTTAGGCTCGACCGGATTGGATTATGAAGAAGCGGTGCAAGGCGGTGTTGTTCGTGGCTGTCTCTTCCGCGATATTGCCGGAAATGGTCTGTTAGTCGGCAGTTTTTCTCCGGCTGCCCATGAAACGCATTTGCCATACGACCCTGCTGACCGTCGGGAAGTATGCACACAGCAACATATCAATAATTGCTATTTCACGGAAATAGGCAATGAAGATTGGGGATGTCTTGCCATTGCTGCGGGATATGTAGGGGACGTCAATATCGAGCATAATGAAATCAGTGAAGTGCCTTATAGTGGCATCAGCCTTGGTTGGGGATGGACGCAAACTGTGAATTGTATGCGTAATAACAGAGTACATGCCAATCTGATTCATCATTATGCGAAACACATGTATGATGTGGCAGGTATTTACACACTCGGTTCGCAGCCGAAAAGTTATGTAACGGAGAATTGCGTGCATAGTATTTATAAACCGGGATATGTACACGATCCTAATCATTGGTTCTATCTTTATACGGATGAAGGTTCTTCCTTTATTACTGTACGTGATAATTGGACAGAAGGAGAGAAGTATCTGCAAAATGCCAATGGCCCGGGAAATGTATGGGAGAACAATGGCCCGAAGGTGGATAATGATGTTCGTGAACGTGCGGGACTGGAAGCAGGATATAAGGATTTACTAAATATCCAGTAGGTATTGACAAGTCATTTAACTGTAATACGTGATTCGTTCCACAGATATGGAACTAAAGGAAAACAATTGTAGAACTAAAGGGAAACAGATGTGGAACTAAACGTCAACCACTGTGGAACGAATTATTTCTTACGATTCAGTTTGTTAGTAATAGAAAGAAAAATGAAAAAGAAATATATGATATTGCTTAGTGCCTTGTCTTTGGCAAGCAGCACATTTGCCCAGACCTGGATATGGTATCCGGGAGACTACGAAATCTGGCTGGGAAATCAAATGAATAACCGTCGTACGGAACGAGGTGCATTTTTTCCTCCTTTTTGGAAAACGGACAGTCATTATGTTGTCGTAGAATTCAGCAAGCAACTGAATCTTTCCGAGCCGGAAGAAATTTTTATTGCTGCCGAAGGAAAGTACAACGTCAAACTGGATGGAAAGCTCCAGTTCGGTATGCCGGAAACCATGTTGCTTCCGGCCGGAAAACATAATCTGAACATTAAAGTCTGGAATCAGGCAACTCCTCCCACTATTTATGTGAAGGGAAAAACAGTGAATTCAGACTCTTCCTGGCGTGTAACTTACGAAGATAAAGAATGGATTGACGAGAGCGGAAAAGCGAGTGACACATCTGCCACTATCTATATGGATGCCGGATGCTGGAACTTTGACGGAGCTACCCAACGTCCTTCCCAATTCAGTCTGATGCGTGAACCGCAGCAACCTGCTACGAAGACAGAACAGCCCGAAGGAGGTATCCTTTATGATTTTGGAAAAGAAACATTCGGATTTATCACATTGAAGAATCTTTCCGGAAAAGGAAAAATAGAAATTTATTATGGTGAAAGCCCGGAAGAAGCAAAAGATAAAGCATATTGCGAAACATTGGACAAACTCTTGCTCGAACCGGGACAAGTGACCGACCTTGCTATCCGCAGCACTTCTCCCTTGAGTAATTCTGAAAACGAATATACATTGGAGAACAGCAAAGCTTTCCGCTATGTCTATGTAACTCACGAGCCGGGTGTACAGATTGGAGAAGTCTCCATGCAATATGAATATCTTCCTGAAGAATACCGTGGAAATTTCCGTTGCAATGATGAAGAACTGAATCGTATTTGGGAAGTTGGCGCATACACCATGCATCTCACTACCCGCGAATTCTTCATTGACGGTATCAAACGTGACCGTTGGGTATGGAGTGGCGATGCTATCCAAAGTTATTTGATGAATTATTATCTTTTCTTTGATAACGAGTCCGTCAAACGTACAATTTGGTTACTTCGTGGCAAGGATCCTGTAACCAGCCACAGTAATACAATCATGGACTATACTTTCTATTGGTTTCTTAGTGTATATGACTATTATATGTATAGTGGCGACCGCCATTTTGTCAACCAACTGTATCCACGTATGCAAACAATGATGGATTACGTGTTGGGACGTACCAATAAGAATGGCATGGTAGAAGGTATGACCGGTGACTGGGTATTTGTGGACTGGGCAGACGGCTATCTGGATAAGAAAGGTGAACTCTCTTTTGAACAAATCTTATTTTGCAGAAGTCTGGAAACGATGGCTTTGTGTGCAGAATTGGTTGGAGATGCCAATGGCAAACAGAAATACGAGAAACTGGCTGCTGCTTTGAAAGCAAAGTTAGAACCTGCCTTCTGGAATAACGAGAAACAGGCATTTGTACATAACTGCGTCAACGGTCAGCAAAGTGATGCGGTCACCCGTTATGCGAATATGTTTTCTGTCTTCTTTCAATATTTGAATGAAGATAAGCAACAAGCCATCAAACAGTCTGTTTTGCTAAATGACAGTATTCTGAAAATAACAACTCCCTATATGCGTTTTTACGAACTGGAAGCACTTTGTGCTCTTGGCGAACAGGATGCTGTAATGAAAGAAATGAAAGCCTATTGGGGAGGAATGTTAAAGGAAGGTGCTACCTCCTTCTGGGAAAAATATAACCCGGAAGAAACCGGAACGCAACATCTTGCCATGTATGGCCGTCCTTATGGAAAGAGTTTGTGCCATGCCTGGGGAGCGAGTCCTATCTACCTGTTGGGCAAATATTATCTGGGAGTGAAACCTGTAAAAGAAGGATATAAAGAGTTTGCTATTGCTCCTGTGTTGGGAGGATTGAAATGGATGGAAGGCACTGTGCCCACTCCGAATGGCAATATCCATGTCTATATGAACAGCAAAACGATGAAAGTGAAAGCAACAGAAGGGAAAGGCTATCTGACCATCAAAAGCCGTCGTCCACCTAAAGCAAATATCGGAACACCGGAAAAAGTGTCGGAAGGAGTATGGCGGCTCTGGATCGATTCACCCGAAGAAAGAATTGTTACCTATCAATTATAATACATTGTTAATTAGTTAGTGGAGTAGTCCTTGATTAACGGTTCCTCTTTTTAATGGGGGATTGTTAATCGGGGACTTTTTTTATTGGAATATGCACCACCTTTTCTAAATTTTACTACTTTTGTTTTGTGAAAGACACTTAATTGTAATACGCCTTTTGTTCTTTTGGAAAAACAATTAAACAAAATCCAAGGAATGTTAGATAAATCAGCTCAATATACTAATACAGATGACGAGAAGCTCTTTTCCTTCATAGAAAAAGGAGATAAAGGAGCTTTTACACAGGCTTATGACAGATATCATAAGCTGCTATATGTATTAGCTTACCGTTATTTAATGAATGCAGACATGGCAGAAGATGTAGTGCAACATGTCTTTGCTCGTTTATGGGAATTTAGGTCGGAACTACATGTAGGAATCAGCCTTAAAAACTATCTGTTCACTATGACGAAAAATCATGTCTTAAATCTGATTCGTAATGAGAATAGTGCAATCAGCAAGAACTATGAGATAGCACAATCGACGCCTGTCTACGAAGATAATCTGATAGAAAATCTGGAGAAGAAAGAATTGATGGCCTCTTTTTATAAAGCGGTAGATATGCTTCCGCCACAGAAACGCAGTATTTGTTTGATGAAAGTGAAAGAGGAACTAACGAATCAGGAAATAGCCGAACGGATGAATCTGTCTGTTAATACAGTCAAAACGCATTATACGGAAGCATTGAAAATGCTACGTATTCATTTAAGTAAAATGCTAATAATTGTTACTTTTGTCACACTAATGACATATTTAAGTGTCCACTATTTAAGATAAAAAGAGAATGAATCGACCCACTGATAAACAAATAGAAGAAGTGCTTGCCGGAGTTGCTACACCGGAGGATGCAAAATTTGTGGCGGAATGGTTTGCCACAGAAGAAGGGAACACTTACCTGGATGCTGTGATGACTCGGGAGGCAGAACATTTAAAAGCCGAAACGGCAGAAATATATGTGGACCATACTATACCTTCAGAAAAGATGTACCATCAGATCCAAAAGAACATATCACGCAAACAGATCAAACGTATCTGCTTCCGTGTGGCTGCAATCTTGATTCCCGTTATTTTCCTGATAGGTCTTTATATACAGATCAATTCCCGGGTGGATTTATTCGGCACTACGGAGTATGAGGAAATTCGTGTTGCCAAAGGAGAGCGGATACAGATGATGTTTCAAGACGGGACGCGAGTTTATATCAATTCAGATTCCTGGTTGAAGTATCCTAAAAAGTTCGGATTGAGTAAGCGGGAAGTTTTCTTGGTGGGAGAAGCCTATTTCGTGGTAGCCAAGAATAAAAAACGTCCGTTTATTGTTAATCTGAACGGACCTTCCGTTCATGTACTGGGTACTTCTTTTGATGTACAAGCCTACCCGGAAAATAAAGACATTGTGATCTGTCTGGATGAAGGACATGTAAACCTGACTCTTTCCTCTGCAAAAGAATACCCGTTACTGCCAGGCGAGAAACTGATATATAATAAAGAAAGTGACCAGTGCCGGATAATCAAGAACGATCATTCAAAGCAAGTCTCAATGTGGAAAGACAATGTGATTTCTTTTAAAGATACTCCTCTGGCAGAAGTAGTCAAGGCTTTGAACCGCTGGTATAATGTAAACTTTAAGATAGAGGATGAGCAGGCATCGAAATATGTATATACGTTGACCTCGGATAATACGATACTGGAGAAGGTGCTTCAGGATTTGGAAAAGATTGCACCGGTAAAATTTGAATATGATGAAGTCCGGAAAGAAGTGACAGTCCGAATGAAACAGGACGGAAAGAAGTAAAATATACTGGATAGGATAATAGAATGAGGACAGGCTGTGTATATACGCAGCCTTTACTGTTTTAGGATAAGAATGTTATGAAATAAATTAGGCTTATGCAAAAAAACTCTTTTTTCTCTCACCCGCTTTTTTGACTTGTGTGTCTACTAAGCATAAATGAGATTTTAAATCTAAGTTTAACTTTAATCAAAGCAAGTAGTATGAAACACAAAGTTCTGCTCGTATTGTTGCTGGGGATAATCATAAGCGTTTCCGCTTCTGCCCAAAAGGTGACAATGAATCTTAAACAAGTAAAGCTGGAGAAAGTATTCTCTGCTATTACACAGCAAACTGGTCTTACGGTGGCTTATAGCCGTACGATCGTCAATCCGGATCGAATAGTGACGGTAGAAGCAAAGAATCAGGAACTATCTAAAGTTCTGAATGATTTGTTTCTCGGTACTAACATAAACTATGAGATCGGAAAAACAAAAATTTATTTGAAGGAGAAAGTTACGGATTCTGAACAACAGACCAGTAATGCGAACAAAAGAAATATATCCGGTCGGGTAGTCGATGAAAAAGGGGAGCCGATTATTGGCGCCAGTGTGATGGTGCAAGGCAGCTCTTTGGGTACAATAACGAATGTAGACGGACGTTATACTTTGGCTAATGTTCCCGAAAACAGTACGATTACAGTATCATACATCGGATATATTACGGTTAATTACGCTGCTACCAGCAGAAATCTGTCTCAAGTAGTTCTCCGCGAAGATAGTAAGACACTGGAAGAAGTGGTAGTGGTGGGATATGGTACGCAAAAGAAAGTAAACCTGACTGGTGCCGTTGCTATCGTTTCGGGTGATGAACTGACGACCCGTTCTGCTGCCAACTTATCACAGCTTCTGCAAGGTTCTGTACCGAATATGAACGTAAACTTTAGTTCGGGACGTCCCGGACAAGGGGGAAGCTTCAATATCCGTGGAGTCAACTCCATTAGTGCGGATGCAGCACCTCTGACTATCATTGATGGAATCGAGGGAGATATAAATAAGGTAAACCCCAATGACGTAGAATCCATCAGTGTTTTAAAGGATGCTTCGGCTGCTGCCGTATATGGTGCCCGTGCTGCTTATGGAGTTATTTTGGTTACAACCAAGAATGGAAAGATAGGAAAGACCAATGTCAGCTATAACGGTCGTTTCAGTTTTGGTGATACAACAACTTCTACGGATTTTGAGACGCGTGGTTATTATTCGGCCGGTATCAATGATATGTTCTACAAAACATACCAGGGCGTCCCTTATACACATTATACCCAAGAAGATTACCATGAATTATGGATTCGCCGTAATGATAAAGTGGAAGATCCTTCCCGTCCATGGGTGGTAGAAAAAAACGGAGAGTATAAATATTACGGCAACTTTGACTGGTATAATTGTTTGTTTGATAATACCCGCCCTACTTGGGAGCATAACTTGACGGTTTCGGGAGGAACCGAAAAAGTGAAGTACATGCTATCAGGCAACTACTATAATCAGAAAGGAATTATCAGAATAGATCCGGACCGTTTTAAGAAATATACTTTTCGTTCGAAAATCATTGCCAATATCACTTCCTGGTTTGAATTGAGTAACAATACTTCCTATTACCATTCTGAATATACCTATCCGGGACTATCAGGAGTGAATGACGTTTTCACCAGAGCCGGGCGGCATGCTTTGGCAAGTATTGTGCCGATGCATCCGGATGGAACTCTGGTTTACAGAACAGGTTTGACAGACACAGGAGAAGTGGCAGATGGTGTTAGTGCCGTATTATTGAATGGCGGCCACCATAACCGGGATCGTGAATATGAGTTTGTAACTACGTTCGAGGCCGTATTGAAACCCATCAAACATTTTGAGGTTCGTGCAAACTACAGCTGGGCGCATTACAACCAGCAGAATTTGAATCGTTCCGTAGATGTATTATACTCCAGAAATCCGGGAGAAACAATCACAATGGATAACGGACGTACCAGAGGCAATTATTTGTCGGAAATACAAAACAACCAGATACGCCAAACTTTCAACTTATACGGGACGTATGACAATACCTTCGCAAATGCACATTCTGTAAAGGTCATTGTGGGAGGTAACTATGATTATAAGTATTTCAAGAAACTGGGAATGAAACGTAACGGGTTACTCTCTGAATCTCTCGATGATTTTAACCTGGCAAAAGGTGATGATATATCCATAACCGGAGGACAAGAGGAATATGCGATTCTTGGTTTTTTCTATCGTTTGAATTATGGATATAAAGACCGCTATCTATTTGAAGCCAGCGGACGTTATGACGGTAGTTCCCGTTTCCGTCGAGGACATCGTTTCGGTTTCTTCCCGTCGTTCTCTGCCGGATGGCGTGTCAGTGAAGAAGCCTTCTTTACACAAGCCAAAAACTATGTAAGTAATCTGAAACTAAGACTGTCTTACGGATCATTGGGAAATCAGAAAACAGTAGGCTATTATGACTATCTGCAACTGATTAATACCGGAGCGGTAATGAACTATGCTTTCGGAGATACTACGAAAGGCGATTATGCCTATGAGTCAGCTCCGAACTCTACCGATTTGACTTGGGAAACTGTAATCACAAAAAATATAGGTTTGGACTTGGGTTTTCTTAATAACCGTTTGAATGTATCTTTTGATGCATATATTCGTGATACCAAAGATATGTTGATGGCAGGAAAGACTTTGCCTGGCGTATATGGTGCCTCTTCTCCCAGAATGAATGTGGCAGACTTGCGTACGAAAGGGTGGGAAGCATCTGTTACTTGGGGAGATAGTTTTACTTTGGCAAGCAAGCCTTTCAACTACCGGATAATGGCTGGTATCGGAGATAACACCTCCAAAGTGACAAAATATGATAATCCCAACCGAACGCTGACTGATCCTTACGAAGGACAGCAGTTGGGCGAAATATGGGGATACGTAGTAGACGGTTATTTTAAAACGGATGAAGAAGCAAGGAATTATAAAGTGGACCAATCGTTCGTTAACCAAATGATTAATGCAAGCGCTTTGGATAATGGACTTCATGCCGGTGACCTCAAATTTGTCGATTTGGATGGTAACAACAAGATTGAACAGACAACATCAGCTAATGACCGGAAAGACATGAAAGTGATCGGTAACTCATTGCCGCGCTATAATTATAATTTCGGAATCTCTGCAGATTGGTATGGAATTGATTTTTCAGTTCTTTTTCAGGGCATTGGCAAACAAAATTGGTATCCTGGTGCTGAAACGTCCATGTTTTGGGGACCTTATTCCCGACCATACGCTAGTTTTATTCCTTCCGACTTTATGAGCCAGGTATGGAGTGAAGAAAATACAAATGCTTATTTCCCACGTCCCAGAGGATATGTGGCTCTCGGTAGTAATCGTGAATTGGCAGTGGTTAATACTAAATATTTGCAGAATCTGGCTTATTGTCGGTTGAAGAATCTTTCTATTGGTTACACATTGCCGGATAAATGGCTTTCTAAAATAGGTTTCGAGAAAATACGTGTTTACTTTAGTGGTGAGAACTTGCTGACATTCACTAAGCTACATTCCGATTATATTGATCCGGAACAAGCATCGGCAAGTAACAGCTGGAAAACAAGTAAAAGTGACGCAAATATTTATCCCTGGGCAAAGACATACTCTTTTGGTGTAGATATAACGTTCTGATAATAATGAATATAAAGGAATATAGTATGAAAATAATGAAATATACATTGTGGGCGACTGTTGGTCTGTCGTTGTTATTTGCTTCTTGTGAAAGCATATTGGATATAAATCCGAAAGATCGCTTGACGACTAAGGATTATTTTACGAATGAAGAGCAATTACAGTTGTACAGTAACCAGTTCTATTCAAACAATTTTCCGGGTGACGGTGATATTTATAGGGACGATGCTGATATGCTGATTGTATCTCCTTTAAGCGACGAAGTGAGTGGGCAACGTGTCATTCCGGAAACGGGTGGAGGATGGAGTTGGAGTGCACTGCGATCAATTAATTTTTTATTGGATAATCTGGGAAACTGTAAAGACCAGAAAGTGCGCGACAAATATGAAGCCCTGGCACGCTTCTTCCGTGCTTATTTCTATTTTGAAAAGGTGAAACGTTTTGGAGATGTACCTTGGTACGATAAAGTACTCGGCTCGGATGATGCTGATTTATACAAAGCCAGGGATTCACGCGAATTTGTGATGGGAAAGATAATGGAAGATCTTAATTTTGCCATAGAGGTTTTTAAAGAAACCAACCGGACAAAAGAACTTTATCGTGTAACCTGGTGGACTGTCCAGGCATTAAAGTCACGTGTAGGATTATTTGAAGGTACTTATCGTAAATATCATGGATTGGGTGATTATGAGAAATACTTGAATGACTGTGTAAGTGCCTCTAATGAAATCATGACTGCTTCCGGAGGATATTCATTGTATCAATCCGGCTCACAGTCCTATCGTAATCTCTTTAAATCCGAGAATGCGATTGATGCGGAAATCATATTGGCAAGGGATTATAATAATGATTTGAGTCTGGTTCATAAAGTACAAGCTTTTGAGAATTCTCCGACATTAGGCCGCCCCGGACTTTCGAAAAAACTGGTCAATTATTATTTAATGAAGAACGGCAACCGTTTCACCGACCAGCCCAATTATGCAACAATGGAATTCAAGGATGAAATAGTCAATCGTGATCCGCGTTTAGCGCAAACAATCCGTACTTCAAATATAAATATGAATGTCACGATGACCGGATACCACTTGCTGAAATATGCAAATGATAATATGAGCTATACAGGTGATTCAAGCAATGACCTTCCTCTGTTCAGATTGGCAGAAGTTTATTTGAACTATGCCGAAGCAAAGGCAGAATTAGGCACACTGACGCAAACTGATATCGACAATACGATAAACAAATTGCGGACACGTGCAGGAGTCACGGGAAAACTGAATATGAACGCAGCAAACCTTTCTCCGGACCCTTATATGTGTGCTCCGGAAACCGGTTATGTGAATGTCACAGGAGATAATAAAGGGGTGATTCTGGAAATCCGCCGGGAACGTGCGATAGAGCTGGTCATGGAAGGCTTCCGTTATTATGATTTGATGCGCTGGAAAGAGGGGCAATGTATGGCCCAATCCTTTAAAGGATTTTATCTTCCTGCTACAGCTATCAATAAAGCGTATGATATTGATGGAGACGGAACAAATGATGTCTGTTTCTACACCACATCTTCGCAACCCAATGTGGGGAGTGTGACGTATGTAAAACTGGCTTCTGATGGAAGTGGCACCTCTTTGTCGGAAGGTAATTATGGTAATTTGTTGTGTTATAGCTGGATCGACCGTACTTGGAATGAGAACCGTGATTATCTATATCCGGTACCAAGACAGGAAATAACACTATCTGACGGTGTTGTAACCCAAAATCCGGGATGGAATGAATAACAAGTATAAAAGATATAAATAATAGATTTATGAAAAAGATAGTAATATATACATTGATTTCCTTCATATTCTCTGTTTTTGCCAGCAGTTGTGAAGATAATAAAGACAATTCATTGTACTATCCTGATTTCACGTGGGATACAGGAGATGGAGAGGAAGACGAAGACCCCGTAACTGAAACGTCCATGCGTGTAGCAACTTATAACTTACAGGTGGAGACTGGTACAGGATGGACTAACCGACGGGAACGTGTGGCACAATTAATCAAAGACTACGATTTTGAGATTTGTGGATTCGAAGAAGCCAGTTGGGAACAACGTTCCTACTTAGGAACTCAACTTGCGAGTGATTATCAGATTCTCGCTTATGGTCGTGACACTGGAAATGACGATAACAAGGCAGGAGAGATGAGTGGCATTTTATATAAGAAGAGCCGCTACACATTACTGGATGCCGGACGTTTCTGGTTTTCCGAAACTCCGGAAATTCCTTCCAACGGATGGGATGAAACAAATTTCAAACGTTTCTGTGTATGGGGAAAATTCAAGGATAGCAAGACTCAAAAAGAATTTTATCTTTTTGAAACTCACATGCCTTTGGCTGATAATGCCAGAAAACATGCATGCCAAATGCTGGTGGATGCAGTTTCCGATAAAGCAAAAGACAATACTCCCGCATTTTGTACCGGCGACTTTAATGCGACTCCTGATGCTCCCGAAATAGCCACTACGATTTGCCAAAGTGGTATATTGAAAGATGCGTATCGGGAAGCGGCCGTTCAACACGGAGCTCTCTTTACATTTCCTTCTAAAAAGACCAGAATTGATTTTATTTTTGTGAAACATGCTACGGTGCTTTCTACCCGCACTATTGTCAGTTCTTTATCCGATCATTATCCTATGGTGATCGTAGTAGAAATCTAAAATAAAAATGAAGATTATGAAAAACAAATTTTATCATATAAGTACATACTCGGTAATGAGATATTGGACCATTTTATGGATGGCTATTTTATCTTTCTCATGCTCTGATTTTAATCCGATGGATTCCTATAGCCGTATTCCGCCGGATAGAAACACAGACATAGATGACGGAGACGAGGGTGACGGAGCAGGCGGGCTTTTTGAAAAAGGTTATGGAACAGTGAACAAGCCCTATCTCGTTATGGATGTGATACAGATTCAGAATATGAGTGAGGCTTTGGTGAAAGGAAAGATGATTTATTTCCAATTGGGAGCTGATATTGATATGAAGTCTATATCTAATTGGGATCCATTGAACCCAACCGGTGACTATTATATCTATTTTGATGGAAATAATCATATTATAAAGAATTTCACCTGTACGGATAAAGCGTATGCCAGTTTTTTCGGTATTTTGACCGGGACTTGTAAAAATGTCGGTTTCTATAATGCCCATGTAGAAGCAGCTACTAATAGTGGGGCAGGGGTTATCGGCGGTTATATCGGAGTGAAAGCTCCGAACGCTGTAGAGAAGACAGGGCAGGTGGAAAACTGTTACGTCTCCGGAAAAGTGAAAGGAAAGTATGCTGGTGGAATAGCTTCCCGTATGGGTAGACCGTATGGAGGACAGATTTGTTATATCAAAAACTGTTATTCCACAGCAGAGGTTATATCTACAGGAGATGAATGTGGAGGTATTGTAGGTTCTATGTATGAAAACAGTGAAGTGTCGTATTGCTATTCTACAGGTGTATTAATTGGAGCCAATTCAGTGGGAGGTATTGCTGCACTTCCTTCCGAAGGAGCTAAAATTACGTCCTGTGTTGCTTGGAACTGGAAAATAACAGGTCCTGCTGCCAGATCTGGACGTATCAGTGGAGTTTTGTCTCAAGGTGAAAATGGACATCAGGCGGATCCCGTCGCATCTGAATGTTATGCATGGGAGGATATGATTTGTACAGGATTTACTCCGGAGGATAATGCAGGTTCCGTTTCGACAGGAAAATATGATGGAGTGAGTGAAAGTGCTCTGACTTTGCAGAATAGCATTGCTAATTGGGGGACCCCATGGCATAATGTTGGGAATATAGATATGGGATTCCCTATTTTAGAGTGGCAATTGGATAGAGAAGATTATGCTAGTTATGGAGGACATGACAACGAACCGGAAGGAGATTTTGCCAATGGAGACGGAACTCAAAATAATCCTTATGTGATTGCTAATGCTATCCATATTCAGAATATGAGCAAAGCCCTCATTGAAAAACAAACGACTTATTTTGTCTTGAGTGCGGATATTGATATGCAGGGGATCAAGTGGGCACCTCTAAATGATGCTAATGGTTACCATAAATGGATTGATTTCGATGGACGCAATCATGTAATTAAAAACCTTACTTGTGAGTCAGGCACATATAGAAGCTTCTTCGGGGTATTGTGTGGAGAATGTAGAAATGTGGGATTTGTGGATGCAAATATCTCATCTCCGAATACTGGTATTGGCATCATAGCCGGTTATGTAGGATTGGCTGCCGGTGCAGAGAATTATACTGGAAAGATAACAAACTGCTATACTACCGGAGTACTGAAGGGGTCGGGAGCAGCAGGTGGAATTGGCGGTGTACTTGGTGGTTCGGGATATATCAAAAATTGCTATTCCAGTGCTACTGTTATTGATCAAATTGCTAACAATACAGGTAAAGCCGGTGGAATCATCGGAAGGGTGAATGGCAATGCCAGTGGAAGCAGTATTGAAAACTGTTATACTAGTGGTGATATCAATGCCATAGGTGGAGGAAATGCCGGAGGTATAGTCGGCAAAGTGGATGGCGGTAAGTTAGTCATAAAAAATTGTATTGCTTGGAATAGTATGTTGGTTAGTACCGATAAAGCAAAGGTGGGACGTATAGTCGGAGGTACTGCCAATGCTACTTATGAAAATTGCTATGCTTATGACGGTGTGATTTTGAAAGCAGGAGAGGCTACATTTACCGTTTCAGATGAGACATCACCGTCCGGTAGTAGTTTCCAGGGAGTAGCTAAATCTGCTAACGAGCTGAAAAACACTGTCATAAACTGGGATTCTTCTCTTTGGAAAGAAGGAAGCAACGGCTATCCGGTATTTAAATGGAGTAAATAAATTGATACTTAATGATTTGTAATATGAAGTGTTCTATAAATAAGAAATATTATTTTCTACTTTTGATTTTACTTTTTGCCGGAGGTCTTCCGGCAAAATCTTCCAACTTAGACAAAACGAAACCGGAAGATATTATTCGCCTTGCATCTTATAACATCCGTACCAAAGGAGACAAGGGGGATAAGTCTTGGGAAGTCCGTCTGAACGCATTGGTAGATGTTGTGCGACAGAATAAGTTCGATATGTTTGCCATACAGGAAGGGCGTACCTCTCAATTAAAGGATATGATGATTCTGAACGAATATTCTTATATCGGTCGTGATCGTGACGGGGATAATAAAGGAGAACATTGTGCCATTTACTATAAAAAAGATCGCTTTAAGGTGTTGAAACATGGTGATTTCTGGTATTCGGAAACTCCGGATATACCTTCTTATGGTTGGGGAGCACGTTGTCGCCGGATTTGCACTTGGGGATATTTTAAAGACCTCCGGACTGGGAAGAAATTCTATGTGTTTAATTCGCATACGGATCATGAAGCAACAGAAGCAAGACGGCAATCTTCGTTCATGTTGTTGGAACAGGTAAGGAAAATCGCTAAAGGCAGACCAACCTTTTGCACCGGTGATTTTAATGCCACTCCGGACGAAGAACCGATACAACTTCTCCTGAAAGATAGTTTATTACTGGATTCATATAAATGTACTTTGACGCCTCCTAAAGGACCGTCCGGTAGTTTTTATGCCTATGACAAAACTGGAAAAACAGCTAAGCGCATAGATTTTATTTTTGTGACTCCAAAAATAAAAATACTTTCTTATCACACCATTGATGATGATATAAAGTATAATAAGTACTCTTCAGATCATTTTCCTGTAATGGTGGAAGCGCTACTGAAATGAGAAAAGGAATAAACATTTGAATAGTTATAAAAAACAAGTTGTAAAGGTCGTTCATTACTATAAGTGTATAGATATATTTGTATATATCGCATTGGTGTTGTTTCGGCCTTTACACTGTTTTCTTTTTCTCATACAAGATGCTAATAAACTCATAGAACGTTTATAATAAAAAGTGAAATAGTTTATTATAAACGTCTCTTGTATTTATTATAAACGACATTCATAGAAATTCGTCAAACGGCACTGAATATATTAAACAAAACGGGGTGAAATTAGCAAAAATTTCACCCCGTTTTTACTCTTTCAGACATATATTTATGTATCTGAAAAACTACTTTATGTATCTATTTTTGTATATATCATTTTGATGTTAGCTAATTGGTTATTGCAAATATACAAAATAAAAAGGGCAAAGTCAATAGTTCTATTCATTTAGAATCCACAAACTGCCCGAATATATTGATCATATTAATATTGAGAAACCAAACATGCGGACAACTCTTTTTATAGTCAGTCTAGTCAGCAGCGTGATACGGATGTGTAAACCAGAAGCAGGAACCTACTCCTTCGGTTGAATCCACGCCAATTTCTCCTTCCATTTGGGAAACAATGCTCTTACAGATAGAAAGTCCGAGTCCTGTACCCTGAACAAAAGTATTCAGCTTCACAAAACGTTCAAATACGCTCTTTTGCTTTTCTTCCGGTATTCCCATTCCGGTGTCGCGCACATAGAATTTTATTTTCTGATGGGATACTTGTTCATATCCCAAAGTGATACAGCCTTGCTGGGTGAACTTTAAGGCGTTATTTATAAAGTTACTGATTACTTGGGTGAATCTGTTTTTATCCGTATAGATATAACATTCCGGGAATGGTTCCTCCAGAATCAGTTCAACACCTTTACCTACTTTCATTCCCATTGATTTGATAATTTCAGAACAAGTCTCGTTTACATCCACGTTGGTATATACAAAATTGAATGTTCCCGCTTCGATTTTCGAAAGATCGAGAATGTCCGATATCAGTTGTAAGAGAAGTTCGTTATTCTCTTGCACAATCTTAATGTATTCCTGCCGTTCGCTTCTGCTATCCGTTTCTGCCAGAAGACTGGAAAAGCCGACAATAGCATTGAGAGGAGTACGGATCTCATGGCTCATGTTAGCCAGGAAAGCCGATTTCAGACGATCCAGTTCTTCCGCTTTATCACGGGCAATAATCAATTTCTGTTCAGTTTCTTTCAAAGGCGTGATGTCATAATTGATACACAACATCTCAATAATGCCGTCTTGCGGACGATAATCTCTGACCATTACGTTAATGCTGGTCCATGTATATTTGCCATTCTCCCTGCATACACGAACTTCTTTACGCAAACTGGTTGCCTTTCCCGTTTTCACTTCACCTACAAAGTTTTTCAGAACAGCCTGATCTTCAGGAACCACATGTGCATATACTCCGATAACCTGTGGCATGGGAATACCTTCTTTCTCTCCCAAATTCCTGTACCATGTATCTTGGGCATATCCGTCTCTTGTCAATACATTGAAATGAGCAAATCCTACCTTGGCGTAATCACCGATGAGAAGAAACAGATTCTCAAACTCCTGTATCTTGGTGTATGCATTGGTCGTTTCCGTCGTATCTATATTGATAAACAGATAGTTGATAAATCGATTTTGAGAATCATAGAGAGCAGTAACTTTAGTGTTAAGATTAATAATCCCATTTCTCCGGCTATCTACATATTGATTTATTTTGGAGAAGTCATAATTGATGGAGAAATTTACATCTTCTTTCGCTCTCAATCTCTCTTTAACCTCTAAAGGAATATTGGGATTGTCGAACAGATTAACTCCCAGTGCCTCATGCTTGTCAGACAAGCCGAATATTTCAAGCTCTTTATCATTAATATCTACCAGATAACCGTCTTTGTCATAAAGTTCGACGCCAGCCGGAAGATTCTTATAGATGTTTCTCAATATCTTCTCACTGTTGTCCAAAGCAAGACGATCTTCTTTGGCTTGTAACTCCGACTTTCGCAATTCGATGCAAATACTGATAATATTAGCAAGGGAGGAGAAGCATTGATAATCCACATTGCTCCAGCTACGCTGCGTTCTTACCATATCAATTCCCATATAGCCCCATACCTCTTCTTTTGAGATTAGCGGAACTACCATCAGCGACTTGATATCCTGCATCTCCAACGTCTGACGATATTCCGCAGCTTCTTCGGGCATGTCGTCCAGCGTGTTCAGTATGATAGCCCTTCTTTCGGCTATCTGATGATTCCACCAGGTAGAAGGGTCCCAGGGAATATTACTCAAGAATTCCTGTTCCTTGGATATTCCTTCGGCGGTAACCTCATAAGTGCAATCCTGGCGTTGTTCTTTTCTGTTTATTTCGAAGATATAGATACGATCACCCAAAAATTGGTGAAGGAGATCTCCTAACGTCTTGTTAACCACTTGAGTGACATCATCACATTGCAGAAAAGCAAGCAATGAATATGAAATATTAGTTTGTTGGTAAAGCAAATTGCTCACTTGAAAGAAATCAATGTTTCCATTCGTAGTATCGATTGGTCTGTCAATATATTGCAGAAAGCCCGTCATATTCCTATATCCCTCTTTATCGGGCTTTTGGAAATTAATCTTAGAGTACACCCATATTTCCCCGTCTTTTGCCTGGATTGGAAACATTTGTTCGTATGTCTCTAGATAAGAAAGAGACATATATTCATTTTTAAGACGCAGCCGGTGGTCTTCACGTATTCTTTGGTGGAATTCGGTGAAACTGATGCGGTTACTTTCAAGGCCGAGTAAGTCAACAATAAAGTCAGAGCAGATATATTCTTTATTCTTCAAATCTGACTCCCACCATCCCATTTTGGCCATCTGTGCTATCTGAACGTATTTTTCATAGTCATAATTTGTTTGTTCTTTCATATTGTTTGCTCTTGTTTTCTGTTTTTATATTATAAGACACTAGCCTGCAAAGATAAGCATAACTTTTAAATAATGAGGCATTTGCATATCACAGCAGGATGAAAGTGGATATTTGGTGCTGAAAAGTGGAAAAAGAGACGAATGAGTACAAACAGGGGATTATTTCGTCTTTCTCTTAGTGAAGAAATGAATTATATAATCTATAATATATATCAGAAGAATGAAAAATACCAGATTATTCATGTTTGCGGCATGCACACTTTTTTTGGCAGCGTGTGGCAGGCAAACCGTGAAGATTATGACTCCGCCGGATGCGTCAAATCGTGTTTTGTTTGGTGCGGAGCAGTTACAGACTACCTTGGATAAAGCCGGTTATCAGGTAATGATGCAACAGGGAGACACGACATTCTCCGATCCCGAAATCAAAACGATTCTCTTGACGGAAGTAAATGACACGACGCTCAAGAAAGAAGGTTTTCATATTTCGACGACGGGCAATCTGACCAGAGTGTCCGGCAGGGATGGGAGTGGTGTCATTTACGGATGCCGTGAACTGATTGACCGTGTGAATGATTCGGATGGTAAGTTGAACTTCCCGGAGGAACTGAAAGACGGTCCTGAAATGGTATTGCGTGGTGCATGTGTAGGATTACAGAAGATGACCTATCTGCCGGGGCATGGTGTGTACGAATATCCGTATACACCGGAAAGTTTCCCCTGGTTTTATGATAAAAAACAGTGGATTAAATACTTGGATATGCTGGTTGCCAACCGCATGAATTCGCTGTACCTTTGGAATGGCCATCCGTTTGCGTCATTGGTGAAACTAGAAGATTATCCGTTTGCACTGGAAGTAGATGAAGAAACCTTCAAAATGAGCGAAGAAATGTTCTCTTTCCTCACGGAAGAAGCGGACAAACGCGGTATCTTTGTCATACAGATGTTTTATAATATCATTCTTTCCAAACCTTTTGCTGAACATTACGGACTGAAAACACAGGATCGTAACCGTCCTATTACTCCTCTGATTGCCGATTATACACGCAAGAGTATTGCCGCTTTCATTGAAAAATATCCCAATGTAGGATTACTTGTTTGTCTGGGTGAAGCGATGTGTACAGTGGAGGACGATGTGGAATGGTTTACTAAAACAATTATTCCGGGAGTGAAAGACGGATTACAGGCATTGGGACGTACGGATGAACCGCCTCTTTTGTTGCGTGCGCACGACACGGACTGCAAACTGGTGATGGACGCTGCCTTGCCGCTCTATAAGAATCTTTATACGATGCATAAGTATAATGGTGAATCGTTGACTACCTACGAACCTCGTGGTCCCTGGTCGAAAATTCATACGGATTTGAGTTCGTTGGGTTCCATTCATATCAGTAACGTACATATCCTGGCCAATTTGGAACCGTTCCGCTGGGGTTCTCCGGATTTCGTACAAAAGGCGGTCACTGCCATGCACAATGTACACGGTGCCAATGCGTTGCACCTTTATCCGCAGGCTTCATATTGGGACTGGCCTTATACGGCTGACAAACTACCGAACAATGAACGTGAATTCCAGTTGGATCGTGATTGGATCTGGTACCAGACCTGGGGACGCTATGCGTGGAACTGCCATCGCGACCGTACAGATGAAATGGGTTACTGGGATCATCAGTTGGGCAAATTCTACGGAACCTCTGACGAAAATGCAAGTAATATCCGTGTAGCATACGAAGAAAGCGGAGAGATCGCTCCGAAGTTGTTACGTCGCTTCGGTATCACAGAGGGAAATCGCCAAACGTTATTACTGGGTATGTTTATGAGTCAGCTTGTCAATCCGTACAAATATACGATCTATCCGGGATTCTATGAAAGCTGCGGACCGGAAGGAGAGAAGCTGATAGAGTATGTAGAAAAAGAATGGAAAAAGCAACCTCATATAGGTGAAATGCCTTTGGATATTGTTGCTCAAGTAATAGAACATGGAGATAAAGCAGTAGCGGCTATTAATAAAGCAGCAGGTTCCGTCTCTTCAAATAAGGATGAATTCGCACGTTTGCAGAATGATATGCATTGTTATCGTGAATTTGCGTATGCGTTCAACCTGAAAGTGAAAGCTGCCAAACTGGTATTGGATTATCAATGGGGAAAAGAGATTAAGAATCTTGAAGAAGCTATTCCTTTGATGGAACAAAGCCTGGAGCACTATCGCAAATTGGTGGAACTGACGAACGAACATTACTTGTATGCCAACAGTATGCAGACTGCCCAACGTCGTATTCCTATTGGTGGAGATGATGGAAAGAATAAGACTTGGAAAGAATTGCTGGTACACTATGAGAAGGAATTGGAAAATTTCAAAGCCAACCTCGCTTTGTTGAAAGAAAAACAGAATGGAAATGCGGTGACTGAAACTATCGAGATTGCTGCCTGGACTCCTGCAAACGTGAAACTGATCTCTAATTATCCGACAGTGAAAGTGGATGAGGGTATTTCTTTATTTGTGGATGTCCCAGGTAAGATAGAAGCAGTAGCTCCGGAATTGAAAGGAATGAAGGCGCTCCGCTTCAATGGAAATGAGCAGAGAGAGAAAGGCACAAGCATCACTTTCGAAACGGATGCTCCGGTGAAATTGTTAGTCGCTTATTTCAAAGACGACCAGAAAAAGTATGCAAAAGCTCCGAAACTGGAAATTGATGCATCAGCCAATGATTACGGTCAGGCGGAACCCGTGTTGACGAATGCTGTCCGTATCAACGGAATGCCTTTGGCAAATGTGCATGCATATAGTTTTCCGGCTGGAAAGCATACATTGATGTTACCCAAAGGTTATCTGCAAGTGTTAGGATTCACGGCTGCGGAAACGAAAGTTCGTAATGCCGGGCTTGCCGGGAATGAAGAGACAATGGATTGGTTGTTTTATTAATGGGAATTTATCGGTTAAATGAGAATTTATCGGTTAGGCTGAAAGCCTTACAATTATATATTTATTGGGGTGCCCTGAAAGGGCTTAATTATATAGCGTAGGGCAACGCCCTACGAAAAA